>NZ_FOHT01000015.1:0-114294 GCF_900111425.1 Draconibacterium orientale
GCTTCCTTCAGATTCCACCTCACGATGGACACCCTTGCCTTCGGCTAATGGTTGGCACTACAAACCCCCATTCAGGACTTTCACCCTATAGCTATTTACCATGCACGGCACACCAAAATAAAAAAGGCCGACAAATGTCGACCTTTTTTTTGTGGGGAGTACTGGATTCGAACCAGTGACCCCCTGGGTGTAAACCAGGTGCTCTGAACCAACTGAGCTAACCCCCCAATATTTACTCTTACAGCGTTCTTTTTATTAGTTGCGATTGCTCTGAACCAATGCCGAAAAACCCAAATTTTTAACTTGCTGGTTTTTCGTGCATCCTCGATAAAAAACGAAATCATAGATTCCTGTTTTATCGGGACTGAGCTAACCCACCAAATATTTTAAAACAGTATCGAAGCACATTAAAAAAGAGGTCAACCAAAATCAACCTCTTTTGTGGGGAGTACTGGATTCGAACCAGTGACCCCCTGGGTGTAAACCAGGTGCTCTGAACCAACTGAGCTAACCCCCCCCAATATGCTTATTTCTGTTTCTGAACGCGCCCCCTTTTCAGTAAGGCGCTGCAAATATAAAACCTATTTTCAGTTCTGCAAAAATTTTTTCAAGAATTTTATCAAAGTACTTCCGCTACAACAAATGTACTGCCCCCTACAAATATCATATCCGTATCATCTGCAACAAGCTGCGCATTTTTATATGCCTCGCTTACTGATGGATACACCTGCCCGATTAAACCAAACTCCTTTGCTCGTGCTGCCAGCTCTTCGGCATCCATGGCCCGGGCAATATCTGCTTTTACAAAATAATAGTTCGCCTGTTTGGGCAAAAGTGCCAGAACTTTCGCCGGATCTTTATCGCCAACAGTGCCAAAAATAAAATGTAACTGTTTATAAGCTGTATTTTCCAGCTGTTGAACCAACGACTTCATTCCATCTTCGTTATGCCCGGTATCGCAAACCGTTAACGGATTGGTGCCGATTACCTGCCAGCGCCCCAGCAAGCCGGTAGTGGCAACCACATTTTCCAGTCCTTCGCGTAAGTTATCTTCTGTTATTTTATAGCCCTTCTCATTTAAAAGATCAACAGCTTTTAATACAACCGGTATATTTTTATGCTGGTATTGCCCCAATAAATCCAATGCTAATTGAGGGTAAACATCCTTTCCCTGCTTTTGCACATTAAGCTGTTGTTTGCCATCCATACTCAACATCGAATAGGCAACGTTGTATTCCTGATCCGCAAAATAAATTGAAGTATCCACTTCCTGCGCCTTTCTGTTAAAAACCGAAGCAGTTTCGTTTTGAGTTGTTCCAATTACCACCGGAACATCTCTTTTTATAATGCCTGCCTTTTCTCCGGCAATCTTCTGCAAAGTATCTCCCAGCAGGTTGGTATGATCTAAACCGATATTGGTAATAATACTTACATCGGGGGAAATAATATTGGTAGAATCGAGTCGTCCGCCTAGACCAACTTCCATTACCGCCACATCAATTTCCTGATCGGCAAAATAATCGAATGCCATGGCTACCGTCAATTCGAAGAACGACGGCTGAATTTTCCACAATTCGTTGTTAGCTTTAAAGTTACTAACCCAATCAACCACATCCGATTCCGGCATCATCTGCCCATTTATTTTTATGCGTTCGCGAAAATCTTTCAGGTGTGGCGAAGTATATAAACCGGTTTTATATCCGGCCGCCTGAAGCACCGAGGCCAGCATATGCGAAACCGATCCTTTTCCGTTTGTTCCGGCAACATGGATGGTTCGGTACTTTCGGTGCGGATGACCATAATTTTCATCCAGCTTCAAGGTATTTTCCAGGGTGTTTTTATAGGCAGCCGGCCCAGTTCGCTGAAACATAGGCAACTGACTAAACAGATAATCTAAAGTAGCTTTGTAATCCAATGAAACGTACATTATAATAAGTCTTTTTTATACAACGGAACTTGTTTATGTGAGCTCCATCTGTTACCACAGTAATTCAACCATTTTAAACAGATGAATTCAATATTTATTAACGGGTGCAAGTTTATTAATTTTTGGCGCATCAGCTCCGATTTCTACCGAAATTATATACATTTAAAACAAATCATTTAGATATGCTGAGTAAAACCAAAAAGAGTAAAATTTTCGTTCTTGATACAAACGTAATTTTACACGATCACACCTGTATTTACCAGTTCCAGGATAACGACATTATCCTTCCGATTACAGTACTCGAGGAGCTGGATAAATTTAAACGAGGAAACGACCTGATCAACTTTCAGGCACGCGAATTTACCCGAGTGCTCGATGAAATTGTTGGAGATGACATTTTTAACGGCGGGAAATCGCTGGGTGCAGGAAAAGGGCGCATACGAATTGAAACCGGAAAACCGTTCTCGGATGAGTTAAAAGCCTCATTTCGTGAAGATATTCCCGATCACAGAATCCTGGCGATAGCAGATTTTACCGCAAAAACTTATCCGCGCCGAAAAACGGTTCTGATCAGTAAAGACATCAACCTTCGGATGAAAGCCAAGTCGCTGGGAATTCAGGCTGAAGATTACAAAACCGACCAGGTAACCGACGAGAATGTGCTGGATAAAACCATCACGACCTTCGATAATTTTGACGATATAGTTATCGACCAGCTTTATCAGCAGGGATCATTTGCAAAGGCCGATGTAAAAGATTTTAATCCCGATGCCAACGAATGTTACATTTTCAGAGGCAACCAGTCGAGTGCACTGGCACGTTACGACGCCAAATCGGAGCGCATTTACCGGGTAGAGAAAAAATCGGCTTATGGCATAAAACCGCGAAATGCGGAACAGACGTTTAGTTTGAACATGCTGATGGATCCCGAAGTAAGGCTTATAGCGCTTACCGGAAAAGCCGGAACAGGAAAAACCCTGCTGGCTTTGGCTGCAGCAATTGAGCAACACCGCCAATACGAGCAAATACTTTTGGCCCGCCCAATTGTAGCATTAAGTAACCGCGACCTTGGCTATTTGCCCGGCGACGCCAGCGAAAAAATCAACCCGTATATGCAGCCGCTATACGATAACCTGGCTGTTATTAAGCATACTTTTAACCCGCGAAGCAACGAGTACCAGCTGATTGAAGAAATGGTGAAAGATGAAAAGCTAAACATAACACCGCTGGCCTACATCCGCGGCCGAAGTTTGTCAAATGCCTTTTTTATTATCGACGAAGCGCAAAACCTTACTCCGCACGAAATTAAAACCATTATTACCCGTGCCGGAGAAGGAACAAGAATGGTATTTACCGGCGATTTGTGGCAAATCGACTCGCCCTATCTCGATATGAAATCGAACGGGCTGGCTTACATGGTGGATCGTATGCGCAATCAGGAATTGTTTGCACACATTAATTTGGTGAAAGGCGAACGCAGTTATCTGGCCGAACTTGCCAGTAACTTGTTATAGAACGTTATTCCGTCCGTCAGCTGACGGATTCGGAATCTATTGAGTAATAAAGATGCTGAAATAAGTTCAGCATGACGTAACACAGAATAATAGATTCAGAAAGAAGTATTTGCAATAAGCAGCTTTTTTCTACCTTTGCAGCCTATTTAGAATAATTCAAGATAGCAAGATGAATTACAAGGGGAAGAAAGCTGCTTTTTACACCTTAGGCTGTAAACTTAATTTTTCAGAAACATCAACCATTGCCGGCTCGTTTAAAGAGGTTGGTTTTGAACGCGTTGAGTTTGATGAAAAAGCCGATGTGTACGTGATAAATACCTGCTCGGTTACCAACCAGGGCGATAAGGCCAGTCGTAATATTGTGCGCAAGGCCGTAAAACAAAACCCTGACGCCATGGTAATTGTGGTGGGTTGTTACTCGCAACTGAAACCCGATGAAGTGGGACACATTGAAGGTGTTGACATGGTGCTGGGGACACAGGAAAAGTTTCACATTCCGCACTACCTTGGCGATTTGCAAAAACGCGAAACCACCGAAATCAGAACCACACGTTTGGCCGATATAAAAAGTTACCACAAAGCATTTTCGTGGGGCGACCGCACGCGCAGTTTCCTGAAAGTGCAGGACGGATGCGACTATTACTGCTCGTTTTGCACCATTCCGTATGCACGCGGACGAAGCAGAAACGACAATATCGTCAACACGGTTAAAGAAGCACAAAAATCCGTTCATAAAGGCTACAAAGAAATTATACTCACCGGTGTAAATATTGGCGATTTCGGTAAATCTACCGGCGAGAATTTTCTTGATTTGCTAAAAGCGCTGGAACAGGTTGAGGGACTGGAACGACTTCGTTTAGGCTCGATTGAGCCAAACCTGTTAAAAGACGAAATCATCGAACTGGTATCCAAATCGAAAGTTATTATGCCACACTTTCATTTGCCTTTGCAATCCGGCTCCGATGAAATTTTGTCGCTGATGAAACGAAAATATTCTACCGATTTGTACCGAAAACGAGTGGAACGTATTCGCGAAATTGTACCACATGCGTTTATTGGTGTTGATGTAATTGCCGGTACCAATGGCGAAACCGAAAAGTATTTCCAGGAATCGTTCGACTTCCTTAACAGTCTGGAAATTTCGCAGCTGCATGCGTTTACCTACTCGGAAAGAAGTGGAACGCAAGCCTTGAAAATTCCGTGGAAAGTTGATGTGGAAGAACGCAAAAACCGCACGCAAAAATACATCAACTTATCGGAGAAAAAACTACGTGCTTTTTACGAAAAACACATAGGTTCATCACAATCGGCACTTTTTGAGGCACAGAAAAGCCAGGATAAAATGCATGGTTTTACCGAAAACTACATTAAAATAGAGGTGCCCTACCAGGAAGAACTGGTAAATAAGCTGGGCAGCGTAAAATTAAAGTCAATTCTGCCAAACGGTAACGTTGCGGTGGATTTCAACGCCTGATTTTTCAATACTTTTGTGCAAAACAGCTAAAAATGGATTACAAAGAACTTTGTTTTCAAGTACAAAATATAGCACACAGCACAGGTAATTTTATCCGTGGCGAGCAGAAAAAGATTTCGGAGAAAAATATTGAAATTAAAAGTGTTGCCAGTCTGGTAACTTACGTTGATAAAACGGCAGAAAAACAAATTGTTAATGCCTTAAAAGAGCTGCTTCCGGAGGCCGGTTTTGTTGCCGAGGAAGGAACTGCCAAATCAAATAATGAAAAATATACCTGGTTTGTCGATCCGCTGGATGGAACAACCAATTACCTGCACGGATTAGCACCGCACTCGGTGAGTATTGCGTTGGCCGAAGGTGATGAATTAGTTTTAGGCGTGGTTTACGAAATTGGCGCCGACGAAATGTTTTATTCATGGAAAGGTGGCCCTGCATACTGCAACGAAGTTATCATTGAAACAGCAAAACGATCAAAATCGGAAGACACCTTGATTGCTACCGGATTTCCTTATTACGATTTCGACAAAGTGGATGAGTACATTTCCGCGATGAAAGAACTGATGCAATCAACACGCGGAATTCGCCGTTTTGGATCGGCAGCCGTAGACTTGTGTTACGTTGCAGCCGGTCGTTTCGATGCATTTTACGAACATGCCCTGCATGCCTGGGATGTGGCAGCAGGCGTATTTATTCTCCAACAAGCCGGCGGAAAAACGACCGATTTTAGTGGAGGCGACAACTGGTTGTTTGGCGGCGAAATTGTTTCGGCCAGCGATGCTTATTTCCCCGAATTCTATGGAATAATCAATAAGCACCTGGGATAGGAACCGTTTTTTGCATATTTTTTCATGCATTTTGTGCCTATTTTTGCATTATAATATATGCACTTTAGGCTATATTTGTATATTAATTTATGCGATTAATGGAACAGATAAACATTCTATATCAAAGCATTCTTTCCCGTACAAACACAAAATTCATTCGATTTTTGTTTAATAAAATTAACCTGGAAAATCGGATGAATGCCATTATAGGATCGCGTGGAGCAGGAAAAACCACACTGCTTCTCCAACTTATAAAACAGAAACTCCCCATAACCAAAACACTCTACCTAAGTGCCGACAATATTTACCTTACAAATTTAAATCTGTTTGAACTGGCACAGAAATTTAGCAACACAGGCGGATTATTCCTTTTTATCGATGAAATCCACAAATACCCAAACTGGTCGCAGGAGCTTAAAATGATCTATGATTATTTGCCCGACCTGAAGGTTGTATTCACCGGATCATCAATCCTCGATATCTACAAAGGATATGCTGATTTGAGCCGTAGAGTACTTACCTATTATCTTCCGGGCTTGTCGTTCCGCGAATACATTGAATTCAAAACAAACAATAAATTACCGGTGTATTCTTTGGAACAAATCGTAAAAAACGAGATTTCATTTGATGGTTTTAAGCCACTGGAACAATTTAGCGAATACATCAAATCAGGCTATTTCCCGTTTTTTAAGGAGCCCGGTTATATCGAAAAACTAAACAACACCATAAACCTGACTTTAGAAACCGATATCCCCAACCATACCGGAATGAATATAGCCACAGTAAATAAGTTAAAGCAACTGCTATACATCGTCTCCCAATCAGTTCCGTTTAAACCAAACATGTCGAAAATAGCCGAAATGATTGGAATAAACAGAAACCAGGTAGCCGAATACCTCCATTATTTTGAACGCGCCGGACTGATTCTTCAACTTCGGGAAGCGACCAAAGGCATAAGGTTAATGGGAAAAGTTCAAAAAATATATCTTAATAACCCCAATTTCATTCATCTGTTTGCAGAAGGAAATCCCAACATTGGAAATATCCGTGAAACCTTTTTCTTTAATCAGATGAGCCCCTATCACCAGGTGTTTTCAGCACAAAAGGGGGATTTTACGGTAGATTCATTAACATTTGAAATTGGCGGAAAATCGAAAAACAACAGGCAAATAAAAAACGTGGAAAATTCATATATTGTTAAAGACGATATCGAATACGGGAGCGGTAACACAATTCCACTTTGGGCATTTGGCCTCACCTATTGATTGCTTTTCTTTGTATCTTGCAGAAAACAAAATACCATGGCAGAAAAACAAATTGCACTTCTTCGCGAACAGCTCGCAAAATTAGACGAAAAGAAATTCGATCTTGATGCCTGGAAAACGCACACCCTCATTTTTTTGGAGCGCATTTTCGGGAAAGACAACTCGAAGTTAAAGTTGATTCAGGACCTGCATTACGATTACTCGAGCTGGAGTTTGCGTGACACCGCTGCTGCCGGAAAAACAAAAGACAAAGACCCGGTAAAATTGCGCGCCAGCGAAATTCTGGAAGCAACTATTCTTGAGCTGGAAACACTCGGGCTTCCCGAAGGAGAAGAAGAACAGCAAAAACTCTGGAAATTACTTCAGGATGAGTTAACCGGAAAACAGGTGAAAGAAATTGAGGCTTTGGCAAAATCAGACGACAAAGAGAAAACAAAAAAAATCAGCGGAATTCTTGAAAACCTCGACAAAGAAAACCTTTCTTTGCTGATCGCAAAACTACTTTTGAGCTGATTTATGAGCAAAGACAAAAAAATTGCCATTGTAATTTTAAACTGGAACGGGCTTAAACTTTTCCCCGATTATCTCCCATCTGTAATCGAACATTCAAAAGGCGAAAACATTGAGCTAATTGTTGCAGACAACGGATCAACCGACCATTCGCTGGAATTTTTGAAAGCCAATTTTCCCGAAGTAACACTGCTCAACCTAAAAGAAAATTACGGCTTTGCCAAAGGCTACAATGTGGCTTTAAACCAGATTGAGGCTGATTATTTTGTGCTGCTGAATTCGGATGTTAAAGTGGAAGAAAACTGGATTCATCCGTGTATCGATCAGTTTGATCGCGATGAAAAAGTTGTTGCCGTTCAGCCAAAGATATTGAGCTTTAATAAACCCGAATTTTTCGAATACGCCGGAGCAGCCGGCGGTTTTATCGATAAATTTGGATATCCGTTTTGTCGTGGACGAATTCTGGACCATGTGGAGAAAGATGAAAATCAATACAATCAGCCGGGCGAAATTTTCTGGGCCACGGGAGCTTGCATGTTTGTTCGGGCCGAAGCTTTTAAAACCTCGGGCGGCCTGGATGCCGATTTCTGGGCACACATGGAAGAAATTGACTGGTGCTGGCGAATGAAAAACCAGGGCTACAAAATTGTGTACGAACCAGCCAGTGTTGTTTATCATTTGGGCGGAGGCAGCCTCGAGTATGGAAATCCCAAAAAGGTTTACCTTAATTTCCGCAACAACTTATACATGCTTTATAAGAACCTGCCGAAAAACAAATTCCTGCCCATCTTCTTAAGCCGAATGATATTGGATGGCGTTGCCGCTGCCAAGTTCCTGTTAGGAGCAGAGTTTAAAGCTTTTGGAGCCGTGGCTAAAGCACATCTCTTTTTCTACAAAAATCTTTCGGCACTGCGTAAAAAACGAAAGGAATTGTTAAAGTTGGCAAGTGTTAACAATCACAAACAGATTTACCCGAAAAGCATTATGTGGAAGTTCTTTGTTCAGAAAAAATATAAATTTGCCGAACTGAATTTCAAGCCGGAATAACCATGCAAAAATTAAAATTTCAAGAGCCCGTTTATACTTACCACATTGATTTTGTTGGACATGTTAACAACATTATTTACGTGCAATGGCTGGAAAATGCCCGGGTAAAACTTATTGAAGCCATGGGGTTGTCCATCGCGCAAATTGCTGTCGACGACGATATTTTACCCATTATTACAGAAACCAACATTCAATACAAAAAGCCCTTCTTCCTGAGTAACGAAGTGCATGTTGAAGTGTGGGTCTCGGAGATCTTCAACGTATCGGCCAACTTTAAATTCCGTTTCCGAAACGAAAAAGGTGAGATCTGCTCCACCGCACAACAAAAAGTTTTGTTCATCGATCGGGGCACACAACGCCCTTCGCGCAAGTTTGTGAAATACAGGGAGCTTTTTGAAAAATACCTTCTGAAAGACAGCGAAATTTAAGAGTACATTCATTAATCGTTTGAACGTCATCCTGAACCTGATTCGGGATTTTTATTTTCCGATTTATCAGGTCGAATAGATTCTGAATCCGTCAGCTGACGAACAGAATGACGTGCTCAGTCATTCTAAATAGTCTTTGACACCAGAACTTTCCTTTGCCAATTAAAAAATCCGTTATACCTTTACTCCCGATATTTACGCAATGGGGTGTCCCGATTAAACTTTGGGACTGAGATTATACTCAATGAACCTGATCCGGTTAGCACCGGCGTAGGGAGAGCGAAAAGGATTTGTTCCTACCTCATTGGTTAGTTTTTTAACCAATTATTCAAAAATGAAAAAATTTAGTTTAATGCTGCTGTTGCAACTAATGGCAGTAATTGCTTTCGGGCAAATGAATTTAACAGGCCTTGTTAAAGGAGACGGAGAAGCTTTGGCCGGTGCCAGCGTGGTAATCGAAAAATCGTTTTATGGCGTTTCAACCCGGGCCAACGGAAGTTTTGAATTTAAAAACCTGAAACCCGGCAATTACACCCTGCTGGTTTCGTTTGTCGGTTTCGAACCTCAGGAAGTTCCTGTTTCGGTGCCAACAACTGAGCCCCTTGAGATCAATCTTAAAGCCAGTAACTTTTTTACTGACGAAGTACAAATTACGGCCACACGTGCCGGAAACAAAACTCCGGTGGCATTTACCAACCTGTCGAAACAAGAACTGGATGCCAATAATTCGGGGCAGGACATTCCTTATTTACTGGGAATTACACCATCCCTGGTTCAGTCATCGGAAGCCGGGGCCGGAATCGGGTACACCAGTTTCAGAATTCGCGGAACCGATCCTACCCGCATAAACGTAACGATCGATGGTGTTCCGCTAAACGATTCGGAATCGCAAGGTGTTTTCTGGCCCAATATGCCCGATTTTGCCAGCTCGGTAGAAAACGTGCAGATACAACGTGGCGTGGGCACATCAACGAACGGAGCGGCGGCATTTGGCGCTACCATTAATTTCCAAACACAAAACGTTAATCCGAATAGCTATGCTGAAATTACGAGCATGGCCGGTTCGTTCAACACGTTTAAAAACAGCGTTAAAGTTGGAACCGGAATAATCAACGACCATTTTACATTTGATGCCCGCTTTTCGAAACTAAATTCTGACGGTTACATCGATTACGGATTTTCAGATCATAAATCAATGTACATGGCTGCCGGATACCACACCGAAAAAAGTTCGGTAAAAGCGAAGATAATCCATGGCGATCAGCGTACCGGAATTACCTGGTGGGGAAATCCCGACGTGGAAGGACTTGGCAGAACGTATAATCCGGCAGGCGAATACGTTGATGAATACGGGCAGACCCAATACTACGAAGATCAGACAGACAATTACAAACAGACACATTTTATCCTGAACTACTCTTCAAAATTGTCGGAATCTCTTCACTTCAACACCTCGTTACATTATACCCGCGGAAAAGGATATTACGAACAGTACAAACAAGATGAAAGTTTCCCGGATTACGGGTTGGAAGATGTGGTGTTAACCGGCGGTGAAATAATAAGCACTACTGATTTAATTCGTCAGAAATGGCTCGACAATCATTTTTACGGAATGGTTTTCGGTTTGAGCTACCAAAAAGAAGCACTGAACTTTACCCTGGGCGGTGGCTGGAACAAATACGACGGCGATCATTATGGGAATATTACTTGGATGCGCTACGCCGGAAAAAGCGAAAAGGATTATGAATGGTATTTAAACAACGGGAAAAAAACCGATTACAACCTTTATGCAAAAACAAGTTACCAGCTTACTGGGGTACTAAGCGCTTATGCCGATATTCAGCTGCGTGGAATTAACTATGATATTACCGGGATTGACGACGACAGAGTGGATATGACAATGAACCACGATTTTCTGTTTGTAAACCCGAAACTGGGATTGTTTGCACAACTCGATGCCAAAAATGCAGTTTATGCATCGTTTGCTTTGGCGCACCGCGAGCCTACACGTGCCAATTTTAAAGAGGCAAAAACCTATCCCTCTTTAACACCAAAAGACGAAGCCTTGTACGATTACGAAGCCGGATATAAATTTAACGGCAACACATCGGCATTTGGTGCCAACCTTTACTATATGTTTTACCGCGACCAATTGGTACCAACAGGTGAAAAAAGTTCAGTGGGTTACGATATTATGACCAATGTTGACAAAAGCTACCGACTGGGAATTGAATTAACCGGTGGATTAAAAATCACAACCTGGTTAAAATGGGACGCAAATCTTACCCTTAGCAGCAATAAAATTATTGATTACGTTGACCATACATCGGGAGCAGGCGGCGATGGCGTTAACTTTAAAGAACTGGGAAATACCGACATCTCCTATTCTCCGAATGTTATTGCAAATAATATTGTAAGCGTTATGCCGTTCAGCAACTTCGATATCAAATTAATAAGCAAGTATGTAGGTGAACAACATTTTGACAACACCTCGAGCACCGACCGGGTAATTGAGGCCTATTTTGTAAACGACCTGAGATTTGATTATTCGCTGGATAACGTTCTGTTCTCGCAGGTAAATCTCTTTGCTCAGATAAATAATTTATTCGATGCCAAATACAGCAACAATGCTTACGGAGGGCACTGGTACGAAAACGGGAAAGATTATACCTGGGCATATTATTTTCCGCAGGCCGGAACAAACTTCATGCTTGGAGCAAGCTTTACGTTTTAACCACAACTTACCAGATATCGCTATAAATAAAAACGGCCGCACTATCTTGTGCAGCCGTTTTTTTTATTGAATATTGTTCTATTGCAAAATCACTTTGCCCTCTATTTCTACCAACAGATCATCGCGGCAAATATCGGCCAGAATATAAACTACCGGCAAATCGCCGTAAAACTTTTTCACCACATCACGAATTTTAGTGTAATCTGTACGGTTCTTAACGTAAACGCGGGTGTGTCCGAATTCCGGATGAGCAACCTCATCGGGTAAAGCAGCCAAAACCTCATCGGCATACAAACGTTGCATATTCTGAATGGTCACTTCGGTTTGTTTTGCCGCATCGCCAACTCCAACCGTATTTTCGCCAATAATAGATGCTGTTCCTGAAATAAAAATCAACTTTTTGTTGCGATACCTGAGATAACGGGCGCGCTCGAACTTTGGAGTGGTTTTCAGGTTACACGCTTCGCCAACCAAAACCTGGTCGGTGTACTGATGTGCCGAAACCTGATCGGGATTATCAACCGGCTGCGTTAGAACTTCTTTTGATTTTACCGCTACATACTCAATTAGCACACCACCGTGAGTCATACCAATTCCCGTTGCTGCCGGGTAGCCGCCTTGCTCAAAAACTTTCCCGTAGGCATCCGAGCGCACGTTGTTAAACTCTTGATAACGCTGCTCTTCGCCATCAAACCCCAGAATATCTTCCAGGTAATTCCACTGGCGAACAATCGAATTTAACGGAAACTGTGCTTCCTCGAAAGTTTCAACCAACTCATCAAAAGCCTTTTCGGCATTTAACTTACAATTGCTGTTTTGATTGGCATGAACGGTTCCCAGCAAAATTTCGGTTGTGCCGTTCAGAAACAAGGCCGTACTATTTTCGCCTTCTGAAAGCATCTGGCAATCCCAGCTTTCCGGATCGTAATAATACGCCTCAACGATTACCTTGCAACTTAATGGCGCCTGCGAAATAAAGCTGATCAGAATTTCGTTTCCAAATCGTTCTTTTACCTGATTACGAACATCCTTTAGCAGTTTATCGTACTCTGAATTTGAATTGGTATCGACAAAGAAATTTAGTTTGAAAATCCGTTTCCCTGAATTGACTTTCTCCAGCTGCTCCAGGCAGTTATTAATTTGCAAACCTAAGCCTTTACAACCGTTTTCAGGTTCTATATATGTTCTGTCTCCGTTTAGAAAATACATCCTACTCCCTCACTCAAAAAAGAAATGAAGCACAAATATGCGCGTTTTTTACTTGAAAATGGTGATTTCAGTCAAAATTCTTGTCATAAGTACAAAGAGCTTATTTCGATAATTCGTATTAACCACCATAAACATTCATCATTACCGGGAATCATGAACCGAAATGAAAGTTAAACAATGTTCGACAAACTCGCCCTCATTCCCTCTCTTCACGAAAAGAGAGACGATTGTATCGCAGGCACAATTAGTGCGAGTCAATAAATTCCGAAGCATATTTTGCTATTAATTTCCACTTGACTTTCGGAAAAAGTTAAGCCACTAATAATCGCCGGTTGCTGTGGCACCGTTTAGCACGGCCTCTGTTGAGCCAATACCCAAACGATCGGCGCCTTGCTCCAAAAAGGCAACTGCCGTTTCCCAGTCGCGAATACCACCCGAAGGCTTTACCTGCATTTTATCGCCAACGGTTTTTACCATTACTTCAATGTATTCAGGCTTCGCTCCGCCGGGGCCAAATCCGGTTGATGTTTTTACAAAGTCGGCACCGGCTTCGTACGATAATTTGCAGGCTTTGGCAATTTGCTCCAGCGTTAAATGACCGCTTTCCTGTATAACTTTTACCAGCACATTGTGTTGGTGCGCCACTTCAACAACGGCTTTAATATCCTCGCGAACATAGTCGTATTCGCCCGATAAAAAGCGGCCGATATTCATTACCATATCAATTTCGTCGGTTCCGTCTTCAATGGCCTGTTTGGCCTGAAATGCTTTTACCGGTGTTGCATCAGCTCCGTGCGGAAAACTGAGTACGCACGATACTTTTACACCACTGTTGTTCAATAATTCTTTGGCGGCTTTTATATCGCAGGGTTTTACGCACATACTGAAAACCTTATTTTTAATGCACATCTCGGCATTTTCTTTTAAATCGGCCAGTGTTTGTTCAGGTTTTAAAACCGCGTGGTCGATGGTTTGTGCTACTTGTTCTTTTGTGTACATATTCTATTCTTCTGTTAATGCTTTTAATATTTCCTGTGCTTGCGCAAAATCGGTGTCAACCACAAACAAATCAATGGCCGAAGGAACACCATCTCCATAACCGGCGGCGAGCCCCTGCTTAAATCTGTCTTTTATCAATGCATTGATACCGGCAGCTTCCAATTCCTGTTTTACCCGATTAATGATCACATCATCTCCGGTAATAAGTTTTACAATTTTATCTTGCTGTTCCATAAGGGGATATTTCGATGTTAATCTTCCATTTCTTTTAAAATCTGCTCCACCTGCTCGTTGGTTTTCGTTAATTTTTCTTTGCAGGTTTTAAGTAAAACCGATACGCGTTTTACTTTTTCGGCCAGTTCATCCACATCCAGCTCTTCGTTTTCAATTTTTTCCAGAATTTCTTCTATCTCGGCCATTGCCTCGCTGTATGATATTTTTTTTGCTGCCATTCTATTTCTTTTTTATGATTTTACTTTCAACAGTCCCATCGGCAAAACGGGTTTCCAGTTGTTCACCAACCGCCACATCGTTGCTCGATTTAATTATTTTTCCGTCTTTCAAAGTTAATGTAAATCCTCGTTTCAATACATTTTCAGGATTTAATAAACGTACTGAATTTTCGTTTATCAGAATGCGATCGCGCTCTTTTGCCAACAGGTTTTGTACACGTCCCGCTAACAGATCCTGCTGATGGTTTAATTTTGCGTCCGCTTTAAATACCGCCTCACCAACCAGCCGCCTCAGCATTCGTTGTGTTTTGCCCATATTATTTTTTGCTTCCACAAACCACACCGAAAGGCCGGAATCCAAACTATGTCGCAGCTCTGTTAGTTCGTTTTGTTTTTTAAACGAAAACCGACTAACATTTTGCTGCAGTTCGTTGCCGCGTTTGCTTAGCTGCCTTTGCCTGTCGTTAATAAAATCGGCAACCGAATATTTTAATCCTTCGGCTATTCTTTCCAGCTTATCCTGCTGAAATTCGAGCGTTTCGCGGGTTAATTGAACAATGCCGTTTTCCAGTTCGAGCAAACGTTCGTAGTAGCGTTCCACACCGCTCACAAAAAATTCGGCTACTGCTGTTGGCGTTTTCATGCGGGTGTGCGCCACCAAATCGATTATCGTATCATCTTTTTCGTGTCCAATTCCGGTAATCACCGGCAACGGAAACTGGGTAATATTCATCGCCAGGTCGTAATCATCGAAACTACTCAAATCGGCCGTTGCTCCACCTCCACGAATTATAGCTACTGCATCAAAAAAGTCGTCGTGAGCAAAAATCCGTTCCAGCGCATGAATTATCGACGGCACGGTTTCGGCTCCCTGCATATACGCCTCAAACAATTTGGTGTAGAACTTAAAACCGTATTCGTTGTTTTCCAGCTGGTTCATAAAATCCTGGTAACCGGCAGCCGTTGCCGACGAAATAACAGCGATTTTTTGCGGCACCAGCGGCAGTGACAGTTCCTTGTTCATATCAAAAACACCTTCGGCCTTCAAACGATTTATAATCTCTTTTCGCTGCATGGCCATGTCGCCAACCGTGTAAGTCGGGTCGATGTCTTTAATATTCAAACTCAAGCCATACGCCGAATGATATTCGACCGTTGCCTGAACCAACACTTTTATGCCTTCGGAAAAAAGCTGCCCGGTACTGGTTTCGAAATACGGTTTTAGCATGCGGTAGGTGTACGACCAGATTGTTGCCCGCGAACGTGCCGTTATGGTGTTGCCTTCTTTTTCAACCAACTCCAGGTAACAGTGGCCACTTCGGTTGTGCTTTAACTCGCTCACCTCGGCAACTACCCACACCGTTCCCGGAAATGCATCAAGCAAGGCATCTTTAATTTTTTGATTCAGTTCCGAAAGGGTAAATTTCTGGTTCATTCTTTACCTGATTTTATTGATTTTAAAGGTTTCAACACCATCTTTTGTTTTTACCAGAAGTAGAAAAATACCCGACTCTGTAGTCTCCAGATTATTTAACGTAACAATGGGGGCAGCCGGGAGTTGCCAGTTGTTTACCATCCGTCCATCCAGCGCGTAAAGTTTTATATCGAGACGGCCTGCCTGAATATTTGTTGCCGACTTCAACACAATCCGGTCTTTTACAGGATTTGGAAAGATTGTCCAGCTCCTGTTCTCCGTTGTAATATCTGCCGCTGCCGGGTTCAATAACGAACACGCCACTTGCATATTCGGAACTCCGTAACCTTGCAATGAATCGGGCGAATTATAAAGATGGCCGCTTTCTTCCAGCGCCGTTTTTATTTCTACAGCTGTTTTTTCAGGGTAGGCCTGCCACAACGATGCCGCCATTCCGGCCAATACCGGCGACGAAAACGAGGTTCCATTGGCAATTCCCACTGTTCCGTTAGAGCGTTGCAAAGTGGTTGAGTAGCCCATTGCTGACACATTGGGTTTTAAAGCACCATCGACAGCCGGACCGGCAGAGGAAAAAAATGCCGGAGAAAAGTTTGCATCTACTGCCGCAACACCTATAACATTCACCCCGTCAGACGGAGCAACAATACGAAACCAGGAATTATCCCGCTCGTTGCCGGCACTTGCAAACACCAGCATTCCGCGCGAGGCCGCTATATTCGCGCCCCTTGTTACACGTGTTGTTTTTCCATCCAGGTCGGCATAAGTGTGGTTGGTGGAGGCATCATCAAATTCGGTATATCCCAACGACGCATTAATAATATCAACTCCAACACTGTCGGCAAATTCAGCTGCTGCTACCCAGTTGTCTTCTTCCACTATGTATTCAGAGTCATTTTCTTCGGATCGTAACAACCAATAAGAAGCCTTGGGTGCAGTGCCAATCAATTCTCCGGGAATATTTCCGCCCATACAGGATAGCACACTCATTCCGTGATAGTTGGTAGAAAAGAAATCATCGCCGGGATTTACAAAATCCTTTGTTCCCAAAATCTGGTTATTCGCCCACAGGCTGTCGAAAGCGGGGAGCTCATCAACTTTGTAAAAGCCGGCATCCAACACGGCAATTTGTATTCCCTGTCCGCGAAAGTTCTCATTGTGCAACACTTGTCCTTCCATCATCCCAATCTGGTGAACGGAAGCACCATAAACAGAAGTATCGATGGGAGCCCGGTCGCTTAGTTGCTCATCAGCGAATTTGTTGTGGAGGCTTTTTGTGGACATACCGGGTTTCGTTAGCTGAACCTCGCGGATAAAACTCCAGTTACCGAGGCTGTCGGCTAATGTCGCCGAATCGCAGCGAACGGTAATACCATTGAGCCATTTTGAGGCATGTACCAATTCCACCTCGAGCGTGAGTACCGAGTCGATATAAGTCTGTTTTACCGGAAGGTCTAATGAATCGACAGCAATATTTTGATTGATACGGCGCTGAATAGCCCGCTCTGAAAGATACATTTCAGGATGATCAAGCGAATACTCCGAATTATTTTTATCGGTAAAACCGATCCAGAAATAATTCTGCGCATGAATAGCTTGCACCCCCAACCACAGCATGCCAAGGAGTAAAATTATATACCTCATTCTAATTAAATGTTCAATACCTATTAAACGTCCAAGTTAATGAATAAATAGCTTTTTACCTTGAACGGCAATCAGTTTTATCGCTGTCGTTGATCACGCATCATATATTCCGACGGGTCTTGTAAAAACTTTTCAGGATCGGGAATAGTGCCTTTGTTTTTTTCCAGGGCTTTCATTTTTAGGTTATCAAAACTGTCGCGAACAGCCGGATTCAGGATTTGTCCGTTATCGTAATAAAGTGTGTACTGCAGGTTGCCCTCTTTATCGAAGTACTTCCACTCGCCGTGGCGCAGGTTATTCCGGTATTCGGCAACCATTTCCTGGCGGCCGTTTTCATAACTTACCAAAAACAAACCATGCCGCATTCCCTGTTTCATTTTGCACTGCATGTAGGGTTCGCCGCTTTTATAAAAAATCTGGTAATCGCCGTCTTCCTTTTCGTTTACCCATTCTTTTTCTTCCATCACTTCGCCGGTATCGTAATACTGATGCGATTTACCGTTTTTCACCCCAAGCTTATATTCTTCGTCGGCAGTAAGCTGCCCATTCTTGTAAATTTTCCAAACACCTTCCTTCTGCTGATTTACATAATTTCCTTCGGCCACTTTTTTGCGCCAAACATCAAAAAGTTGCGTGTAGGCCGTGTCGCCTTTATACTCGATAATTGCTTTAACTTGCCCGCCCGGATGGTAGCGTTTCCACTCTCCTACCGGTTTGTCATCTTTAAAATATCCTTCGTAAAGCAAACGCCCGTTGTCCTGTTTTTTTTGCCAAAGCCCCTGGCGCAAACCATTGGCATCGGTTTGGTTGGTTTGTGCAAAAACCAACGTAGGAAGGAAGATGAGTAAAGCAAGCAAATATCTCATAACACACTATTTTAGGTAGAACGCGAAATTAGGGATTTATTTCAGTTGGCATAAAAAAAGCTTTCCATCAATCGATGAAAAGCCTGTAATTATCAAATTGCAATGTGTCTTTAATAAATTTCTTTGGTCATTCGCTCGGTAGCGATCATGTAGTAACGTGCAAAGTTATCGTCTTTCATAAAAACGTTAAGTTGCTCGCGCCAGCCTTCTGCCTCTTCTGAAAGTTCGGCAATACGTCGACCGGCTTCTTTATCGTTTGGATCGGCACGAAATGTTTTAATCACCGGAATAAATTCATCCATCCAGTCTTCGTAGCGGTCCATCAATTTTTGCTGATCGGCTTCCAACGGAAATTCAGCCTTATCGTTTAATACTTTGGCCGAGAGTTTTTCTCCTGCCACAAGGCTGGCTCCAAGTGTTAAGCCCAATTTAGTCAGAAAGCTTCTTCTGGTTTCTTCGTATTCGTTGCTCATTTCTGTGTTTTTTTAATCCACATTTCAGAAACACAATTTCGTTGGGAATGTTTACAGAACAAAGAAAAATCCTTCTTCATCATCCGATTTTAAGAAATTGAATTCATTTTCTTACATCTCAAACCTTCTTCCACAAAACATACAACACTTATTCAATGCTAGTTACACAACACAAAACCAACACCATCCAAATCCAATTCTTCTCTCTGACTTCAGCAATTGATTATCTCGATCAAAAAACTAATTTTTAATTTTATTTTCTTTGAAATATCATCTTTTTAATTTTTTTAATATGTTTTCTTTGCAGAAAGATACTGCATCAGAATAAATCAGAAAGCGGGTATCAAACAACAAATCACAAAGCTGATAAAACAGCAATGCTTGTAACAAAAACAAAAGAAAACATATTAAAATGAAACCTACATTGTTAGTATTAGCGGCCGGAATGGGAAGCCGCTACGGAGGATTAAAACAGATGGATCCGATTGGTCCATCGAACGAAACGATTATCGACTACTCGATTTACGATGCCATTGAGGCCGGATTTGGCAAAATAGTATTTGTTATTCGGGAAAGTTTTGCGCAGGAATTTAAAGCACTTTTTAACGCAAAAATCGCGGGCCGGATTGAAACAAAGTATGTAACACAGGAGATTGATAAAGTTCCGCAGAATTCTAAATACAATCCGGAAAGAGAAAAACCCTGGGGAACAGGACACGCCATTTTAATGGCAAAAGACTGCATAAACGAACCATTTGCAGTAATTAACGCCGACGATTATTACGGTGCGGGTGCATTTAAAACGATGGCCGATTTTCTGGCAACTGAAGCTACCGACAAGCAAAACTGCATGATTGGCTACGAACTGGAAAACACAATTTCAGAAAATGGCTACGTCTCAAGAGGCGTTTGTTCCATTGATGAAAACGGTTTCCTGCAAGAGGTAAACGAACGCACACACATTGAGCAAACCAAAGAAGGCATCGCCTACAAAGAAAATGACCAGTGGATTTCTCTCGCTCCTGATGCAGCTGTATCGATGAATTTTTGGGGCTTTACACCACAACTGTTCGGTCGTTTGGAAACGCAGTTTACCACCTTCCTGGAAGAAAAAGGCCAGGAACTAAAATCGGAGTTCTACATACCATTTGTAGTTTCAGAAATTATTAAGAACGAAACTACGCAGTTTAAAGTGCTGAAGTCGGATGCGCAATGGTTTGGTGTTACTTACAGCGAAGACAAAGCGAAAGCGGTAGAAGCTATAAACAGCCTGATCGACCAGAATGTGTACCCGTCCAAACTCTGGTAAAACAAAAGTTTACCAATAAATTAAGATAGTAATACCATCGAAAAAGCATTGAACGAAACCTTTTGCTTTTTACGATAGTGAATTAAAAACAAAGCGACAGACAAATAAGATGGCACTAATAAGCTCAATATCAGGAATCCGCGGAACAATTGGCGGACAACCCGGAGAGTCGCTCTCTCCTTTTGATATTTTAAAATTTACAGGTGCGTATGGAACCTGGATAAAACAATCGGCAGAAAAACCAACCGTAGTTATTGGTCGCGATGCGCGCGTGTCGGGACCAATGATTCTGAATTTAATTGTGGGAACGCTGAACAGCCTCGGAATCGATGTAATTGATTTGGGACTGGCAACAACCCCAACCGTGGAAATTGCCATCCCAATGGAAAAGGCAGATGGCGGAATTATCATCACTGCCAGCCACAACCCCGGCAACTGGAATGCGCTAAAATTACTGAACCACAAAGGCGAGTTTATTTCGCAGGCCGATGGCGAAGAAATCCTGAAACAGGCGCAAAAAGCCACTTTCGATTTTGTGGAAGCACAACAAATTGGCACCTACAAAACAAACGAAACGTATATCGACAAGCACATCGAAAGCATTCTGAACCTGCCACTGGTAGATAAAGAAGCAATAAAAGAGGCACAGCTAAAAGTAGCTGTTGATAGTGTAAATTCGGTTGGCAATCCATCAATCCCGAAATTGCTAAAAGCCTTGGCTGTTGCGGAAGTAGTAGAAATATTTGCCGAGCCTCATGGCCGCTTTTCCAGGGTTGCCGAGCCGCTTGAAGAAAACTTAACCGAATTGTGCAAAACCGTAAGCGAAAACAATCTGGACCTGGCAATTGCGGTCGATCCCGATGTGGACCGGCTGGCACTGGTTGACGAAAACGGAAAAGCCTTTGGCGAAGAATATACTTTAGTATCGATATCGGATTATATTTTATCGCACACACCCGGTAGCATTGCTGCCAACCTTTCGTCAACCAACGCTTTAAAAGACATTGCCAAAAAACACGATGTTCAGTTTTACGAGTCGGCAGTTGGCGAAGTAAATGTTGTGGAGCAAATGAAAAAAGTAAATGCGGTTATTGGTGGCGAAGGAAACGGAGGTGTGATTTATCCCGAGCTTCATTATGGGCGCGATGCTTTGGTGGGAATTGCATTGTTTCTTACCCAACTGGCAAAGTCGAAAAAAAGTGCATCAGCAATCAGAGCGCAATACCCGAACTACGAAATGTTGAAAGACAAAATTGAGTTTGATGCGCAAGTTGATTTAAACCAATTATTGCAAGACGTAAAAGCATCATTCCCTGATTGCAAAACCAACGAAATTGACGGCTTAAAACTCTATTTCGAAGATGGTTGGGCACACATGCGCAAATCGAACACCGAGCCAATTGTAAGGATTTACATCGAAAGCACATCGATTGACAGGGCTAAAGAGATAAATACCAAAATTCGTTCAATCACTAAAACCAATTAATATGAACACTGATCTAAAACAAATTGCAGGTAATTTCCAGATCGAAGGAGAAATTGAGTCGATAAAACCTCTTGGCGAGGGATTTATTAACGACACTTTTTACTTAAAAACCGTTGAGGAAAGTACTCCCGACTATCTGCTGCAACGTAAAAACAAAGCCATTTTTACCGACATTCCGGCAATGATGGACAACATCGAGCGCGTTACGCGGCATTTAAAAGAAAAGATAAAATGCAATGGCGGCGATCCCATGCGCGAAGCAATGACGGTAACAAAAAGCAAAAGCAATGAACTTTTTTACCAGGATGAAGAAGGCGAATACTGGGCGATGTGCTACTTTATAAAAGACAGTGTTACCTACGAAAAAGCCGACAGCCCGGAACTGGCTTACGCCGGAGGACGGGGAATTGGCAAATTTCAGGCAATGACTTCTGATTTTGAAGGAACACTGGCTGATATCCTGCCCGGATTTCATAACATCCGCTACCGTTTTCAGCAGTGGGACAAGGTCCTTGCCGAAGATCCGGTGCAAAGAAAAGCAGAAGTTCAGGAGGAAATCGGCTGGATTGAAAGCCGCAAAGAAGAAATGCTTAACTTCTGGAAGTTGGTAGAAAACGGCACCATTCCGGCACGTGTAACACACAACGACACAAAAATCAACAACATACTTTTTGATGATAAAGGCGATGTGTTATGCGTGATCGACCTCGACACGGTATTGAGCAGCACTGCCCTAAATGATTTTGGAGATGCCATCCGATCGTATACCAACACCGGTTTGGAAGACGATGAAAACCTTGAAAACGTTTCGATGGATATGGAAACTTTTACCGCCTACGCCAAAGGTTACCTCTCGGAAACCCGCTCATTTCTTACAAAACCGGAACTGGATTATTTAGCATTTTCGGCCAAATACATTACCTACGAGCAGGTACTCCGCTTTTTAATGGACTACATTGACGGCGACAATTATTACAAAATAAAAAGCCCAAAGCATAACCTCGTTCGTACGCATGCCCAATACAAATTACTGCAAAGCATTGAGGAACAATTTGAAGAAATGAAAAAGGTTGTAAGCAGCTTAACGACTAATTAGGCATAAAAAATGGACATCCATTCTATGTTATCTTTAGTACCTGGCACGTCATGCTGAACTCGTTTCAGCATCTTTCCCGTCCAATAATGAGCGGACTGAGAGAGATTCTGAATCCGTCAGCTGACGGACAGGGTGACGTTCCGGATGTGATTAATTGCTGACATTCAAATAAAAAAAAATCACCAGAAGACAATTGGTATAAATTGCCTTTTGGTGATTTGTTCGGTATTAACTTCTACGCTAACTCCCGAAATATTTAAATTGAATTATTCCTGTGGCAGCGCACTAAAGTCGATGTCGGGAGCCACTCCCAAAACCGGGCGCTCGTGATTGGTATCAATCGGAGAAGTTTCGTTGAAAAACCCACAGTTTTTTAGATAAAAACCATTGTCGCCGCTAATGTAACCTCCCGCGTAATCCAATCGGGCCTTATCGCGTGCAGTAGGATCGGCCGTAAACTTTGCTTTGGTAACTTCGTGCCATGCGCCGTTTGTGTCGTAAACCCACTGATTGTTGTAGTAAGCCATACGTTCAATCGGGCCGGTTTTGGTGTCGAAGTTCTCCAAAAACGAATACATACCGGTTAAAAAGGTAGCCAATTTCGGACGTCTCCAGGTGGCAACAAAAAGCCACTCTTCCTGCTCGGTATCGAAAAACCAGGCCGAATAATCGGTAGTATTTTCGCCACTGGGTTCCGCTTTCAGCAAAAAGCGGTAAGTTGTCCCGGCTTTCCAATTCAACTGCATATAACTTTGTCCGCCCGAACCTTCATTCCCAAAATCGTTGGTTGTTGTATTGGCGCCTTTGGCAATCAGTTGTACGCGCTGATCTTCAGGAATCGTACTTGGATCATCAGTAGAATACGGACTCCACACCGAAAACAGCACTCTTCGTTCGGTAGTAGAATTTACCTGCATGCCAAAGTAACCCTGTCCAAAACCGTTTGCCATGTAATACGATCCGATCACATCGTTACCTTCAGGAACCGTTACTTCGTTGTAAAAATATACAACATCCGATGCCTCAGCTGGCACCGTGTACCCTAAATGCACCGACGGGCCACGGCGTCCCCAATAGAAATAATCTTCGTTTGAAAAATGCACGCCTGATTTGCAGGCATCGCCGCCCAGCGAAACCGATTCAACTGTTGCAAACTGATCGGCAGTTTTATCTACACCTTGTAAATCGAGGTAATAATAGCCAGGCTCCGACACGGTGAACGAGCCTACAAATTCCATCCGGTTGGTGGTATTATCAAAAACAAGCTCAGTGGTCTCGTTTAAAAAAGTAGCTTTTAGCGTTGAACTGCCGCTGCTTACTTTTGCATTTACGCCAATATGAATGCTGCCTGCCGACTCTACCCGAAAATAAGTGCGCAACACTGAATATTTTGTACTCCAGCTAAAATTTTTAAAATCATCGGTTTTTACCTGGTTTCCACCAACATTGGTAACAAACCAACTGTTTCCTTCGCACGGAATTTGGTACGACATCGCTGGTATTTCCTTTTCTTCTATTACTTCATCTTTTTGGCATGAAATAACTGAAAGCGGAAAAACCAACAATACAAATAACAAGTTCAGTTTAAATTTTTGTCTCATCTGGCTGCTGTTTGAAAAAAATCAGACTTTCGAGATGCAAAGATACACCACAAAAGTCTGATTTATTATCATTTATAATTGATTACGGATTTTGAATTAAGTTTGGCTGTGCCAAAATCTGAGCTTCCGGAATATAATCCACAACACGAGCACTGGATGCCGGCACTGTTAACAGTGGGTTTGCGCCCCTGTCGTGCGTTCCCGGATATCTTCTGTCCAATGTTAAACCATTTCTGAAAATATCGTAACGGCGGTGTGCTTCGAAAGCCAACTCTAAACGGCGTTCATCAAGAACAATCTCCATTATGGTTTTGCCTTCAGGAACTTCATCGTAAGTAGGAATATTTGCTCTTTCCCTGATCAGGTTCACATCTTCAAGAGCTCCATCGGTATCGCCGGTTTTTGCGCGTGCTTCTGCACGGTTCAGATACATTTCGGCTAAGCGCGAAATAATTGGAGAGAACAATTGTGGCTGACCTTCCTGGTTCGAACATTTTATTACAAAGAACTTAGGATATCCCTGACGTACCGGCATTTTTTTATCCAAACGCACGTAAGTTTTTCCGCTAATGAATTCGCCTTCGGTGATGTAATATTTTGTTACGCCATCAACGTCTTCAGTCATTACTGTTTGTGTTCCGTTGTACTCGTACTCCCAGTTTTCGCCATTAAGCGTAACATCATACATTTTAAACATTCTCGAGCCTGCAGGAGAAGACTTGTCGTACGAATAAGTGATTTCGTAAGTGTCGCCATCGTTGTACTGCGGATCGATAAATTTGTGTCTTCTGTCGCTTGGATTTTCATCCAGCAAATCCCGGTATGGTTCTGATGCGTACATTTCGCCCCAACCCACTCCGTCGATTGTTGCATACATGCCACCAAAGGCATACCAGCCGTAATCATCTTCGTCTTTTAAAGCACGGCAGGCAAAAATAACTTCTGAGTTTTTTTCAGGAACCATGGTTGGGAATGTTTCGTAATCCGATCCCTGTAACAATGCGAAATTATTTGATTCAATAACTTCTGTAGCAAAACCTGCTGCTTTTGCGTTGTCTTCCATGTACAAATAAACTCTCGATAACAAAGCTTTTGCAGCTTGTTCCGAAGCATAAATATTGTACTCGGCATCAACACGCTTAAAATTACTCATCAGTTCGGCAGCTGTTGTCAGGTCTTCGATAATCAGATCGTAAACCTCTTTTACCGTAGCACGCGGAGGCATGTTATCCACATCAGGTTCTGCATCTAAAACGATAGGCACACCTAAATTGTTGGTAGGATCCTGATTGTAAGGACGGCCCCAAATATTTACCAGGTTGAAGTAAAAGAAAGCGCGCAGATAATACATTTCGCCAATTACGTGGTTCATGCGGTCGGTTCCCTGTTGCGCTTTATCGATAACTTTGTTGGCGTTAACAATACCTTTGTAGCAGGTTGACCACAAACTGTTTAAATGCCCGTTTGTTGGTGTATGCTGGTAGTTGTACATGTAATACAAGTGGTCGGTGGTAGATCCGCTCAATGCAATGTTATCGCCACCAAATTCGCCATGAAAATGGTAAGGGCGCATAAATTCATTGGTTTTTAATAAGGCGTAAGTCCCAAGTGCTGCCGCCTCAATTCCTAATTCGTCGGCAAACACCATTTCATCTGATAAATCCTGAAACGGGTCTCTTGTAATATCGCAGGCTGCGAAAGAGAGCGCAACAAGAATGGCTATAAAAGAATATATTTTTTTCATCTTATTTTTATTATTCATGAATACTGTTTTTGCTAAAAGTTGATTTTCACACCAGCCAATATCTTTTTCGACAATGGGTAAAGCGCTCCTGATTCCGGATCCATACCCGACCAATCGGTAATAGTTACCAGGTTGTCGCCACTGATATAAACTGAAGCGTTTTTAACTTTAATAGCGTCGGTGGCTACTTTTGGCAAACGGTACGACAGTGTTACATTACGCAAACGGATGTAACTGGCATCTTCCAGGTAACGCGATGAAGGTTTGTTGGCATTCACTCCGCCATTAAATGGTTTTGGATGCGTAGCAATATCACCTGGTTTTTCCCAACGGCTCCAGCCATCGGCAAGATTCATATTATTGAACGAAGCATACGAACCATCGCTGTCGAATAACTCGCGGTTGCCATTGTATTTGTATATATCCTCAACAAAACCAATGTTTGCTCTTAAAGTAAAATTGTTGTAAGTAAAGGTATTCAATACTCCACCGGTGTAGCTTGGTGTAGCTTTCGATCCGACATACTGCAAAGTGGCATCGGCGTAATTCGATGTCAACTCAACCGATTCAGTACCATCTTCGTTTACTACAATTTGCTCCCACAATGGTTCGCCATTTGATGGATTTGCGCCGTACCAAATACGCTGGTAGTACGAATCCATATCGTAACCCTGCTCAATACGAACGTTTCCTGATGTATAAGCTTTATCTTCATACAATTCCTCTACCCGGTTTTTGTTATAGGCAAAGTTGATGGTCATGTCCCAGTTAAATTTCGATGTTTTTACGATCTCAGGCGTAACCGACAATTCGTAACCTTTGTTGGTAACACGACCAACGTTCATCCAAACCCCATTATAACCCGACAATGCAGGAAGCGGAACATAAGTTAACAGATTGTCGCTGTTTTTATAGTATAAATCGAGGTTTAAACCAACGCGATTAAACAAACGTGTGTTAATGGCTGTGTTGTAGCTGGTAACTTTCTCCCAGCTAATATCGGGATTCCCTTTTTGGTAGGGCGTTGCAGCACTGTTTCCGTTATATTGAGCCACAAAAGCATAGTAACCAAGGTACTGGAATCCGTCCGGAGCGTTACCAACCTGCCCCATACTGGCCGACCATTTTAATACATCAACCCATTTTACATTGCTCATAAAGTCTTCGTGGTGCAGGTTCCAACCTAAACTTGCCGACCAGAAATTACCGTATTGGTTGTTCGGACCGAAACTACTTGACCCCTGACGGTTGAATGATGCTGTTGCCAAATATTTGTTATCGTAAGCATACTGTAAGTTAACCAACATACTTTGTTTTGCACTTTCCCATTTTCCTCCTCCAACGCTAACAGCTTCGGCAGTGGCATTAAGCACAGTTAAACCTGCCGCAACACCTTTACCAGTTGCTTCTGAATTATCAGCATGGTAATCGCTGTATTCCCAGGCCACAAAGGCATTCAGGTTATGCTGGTCGAACGTTTTTTTGAAACGGAGCATTTGGTTGGTGAAACGTGTTCTGCTAAAACTGTATTTTTCGTATAATCTACCTCTGTCGGCCTGACCCCCAATCGAACGTGGATCGGTATAAGATTCTTCCTGTCCGTTACCCAGCGCAATGTTGTTCATTGACGAGAATGTAAGCCACTCGTTAATTTTATAATCAACGCCAATGTTAATGCGTAAATTGTTACCACGCGTTGTGCCGTAATTGTATTGCAGGTCGTACAAATAGTTGTTTTCGTCGCGGCCGTACCATACTTTACCATTTTCAAGCAGGTATTCTTTTCCACTGTCAACGCGTGGATCCAAAACCGATCCGTCAGGTAAATAAGGTTCGTCCCATGGCATGTAAGTAAACATGTTATAAGTTGAGTGTTCCTGGTTGAATGTATTTGTATAGTTACCCGAAAGATTTGTTTTGATCAAAAGTCGTTCTGTTGCATTGATCTCAAGGTTGGCAATACCCGAAAAACGCTCGTATTCGTAGCCTTTTAAAGCACCTGTTTCGTTGTAGTAAGTACCCGACAAGTAAGCCAGAATTTTATCGTTTCCACCCGAGTAGTTTACGTTGTATTCCTGAGCCTGCCCGGTTTGTGTACCAATGTTCATCCAGTCGGTATCGGTATTCAATACATCTTCAGTAACGTTCGGATTCCAGGTTTTTTGGTAGTCGTACAACTCCTGCGAGTTCATTAACGAAAAGTTTCCGGTATTAAATGTAGTAGCACCGTACGATGCGTTAACATTAACAACCGACATACCTTTTTCAGCTCGTTTGGTTTGCAACAGAATAACACCGTTTGCAGCCAGCGAACCATACAACGAGGTGGCCGATGCATCTTTTAAAACGGTAATACTTTCAATATCATCGGGGCTAAAACCCGGATCGTCGTTGCCCATAATAATACCATCAACAACCCAAAGCGGTTTTGTTGTACCCGACAGCGAACCTTTACCACGAATAGTAATTTCGGTGCTGGCTCCCGGCTTACCACTGCTTGTGCTGGTGTGCATACCGGCTACTTTACCTTGTAACATTGATGCTACGTTTGGTGCAAAAACATCTTTTAGTTCTTCAGCATCGATAGCAACTGCCGATCCTGTTAAATTCGATTTTTTGGTGGTCCCGTAGGCCACAACCATTACCTCGTCGAGATCGGTAGTAGAACTAACCAACGAAACATTAATCGTAGTTTTGCCTTCTGTTGCAATCTCCTGTTTTTCGTAACCTACAAACGAAAATACCAGCGTTGCATTGGCTTCGGGCACTTCAAGCGAATAATTGCCATCAAAATCGCTGGTAATCCCAATGGTGGTACCTTTAACAACAATACTTACACCCGGTAACGATTCGTTGGTTTGGCTATCGGTTACGGTACCGGAAATTGTGGTTGACTGTGCATTTGCAAATGTTGCAAACAAGAACATAAACATAAGCAGGCTGAATGCCTTGTTTATGCCCGAAACGAAAATGTTTTTATTGTTTTTTCGATCAGAAACGAAATTTTGTATATATCTCATAATTTTTGTCTTTGTTCTGTAATTTTAGAATGACTTGTTATCCGCCGTGCCTTAATAAGCCAGCAAACCATCGTCGAATACTTTAAATTCACTCATTGTAGTGTGGGTTAATCCCGGAGTGCGAGTTTCAATAATTCGAATTCTAAAATATTTTGATGAATAGTTTTTGTCGAGCGAAACGGTGTTGGCATCAGGACGGGTTGCAGTTTCCAACACATCCGAAGTCCACACAGTAGTATAATCCACTCCGTCGGCACTGGTTTGCACATCAAATTGTACCGGGTCGTTTCCTCTTGTACCGGTGCTTCGTGTCCAGAACTGGAAACCACCAATATTTTTAGCTTCAGCAAAAGTTATTTGAATGTGGTGTGGCAGCGGTGCAACACCATCCGACCATGCCGAGTGCCAGTAGCTATCAAAATTGTCATCCACTAACGCGTCTTTTGGCCCTTCCGATTCTTCCTGCGTATAAGTATCAATCATATCAGGCGTTAAAGCATGGAAAGTTTTTCCGGCCTTTGTAGAGAAAGAAATGGTTTCGCCATACGAAGTGCCGGCTTCGTTGGCTGCGTAGGCCCGTACTTTGTAATCCGATTTTGCGGTTAAACCATTCAGGGTAATCGAATAGTTCCAGTATTCTTCCGCTATCCCATCCAGGGTAAATTTTCCAACCGGAACAAAATTGTCCATTGTTGTTGGCTCCCGGTCTTCATCAGTCCAGCAAATTCCTAAAGCCAGAATGTCTGATCCTCCGTTGTCGGTAACACTTCCACTAACCACAGCGTTAATGTCAGCAATTTCGGTAACCTCTCCGGTTACTGTGGTTGGCAGCGTGCCAACTTTCTCATCGTCGCAACTGGCAGTAAAGAACACTACCGCCAATGCAAGCATAAAAACGGAGAGTTTGGAAACCCCGTTGTGCAGCATTTTTTCATAATTACTTCTTTTCATTTTTTTCGATTTTTGTAGATTAATTTGTTTGACATAAATAATTCTCTCAACTAATTATTAATACTTGTGTCTCCTCTTAGCGTGGCTTATAAACAATCTCGCGCCAATTATTTATAAACTGACGAGCCTCAAACGGGGGCACCCTATGCAAAAAATTGATTAAAACGAAACAAAAGCAAACAATTGTCGTTTTTAAAGACACTTTGATTTACATTATTCTTTTTAACAGAACACATAATAGACACATGACACTAGCCAAGAACTTATAATGCCATGTTTTGTATAAGCCTCAACCTTAGAAAGCTGAAGCACTGAAGTAAAATAATCCGGATCAGGAATAAGCTTCTCCGAACCTGTTCAATTCCAGGATTCCGATTTTTCTGCCTTTAGTTTGTATAAGTCGTTTTTTTCGTAAGTCTGATAATATTCGTATGGTATTTTCTTCGTTGGCTCCAATATGTCCGGCAATTTCAATACGTTTTATCGAAACGTTAATCATATTGTCCTGATCCAGGTTAAATCGTTCACGCAAATCGAGTAACAGATCAATAACCCGTTGTCGGTTCGATTTCTGTGAAAAACTGATAATGGTGTTTTGTGCGGCTCCCAACTCGCGGCAACTCAATTGCAAAAGCTGCATTCGAACCTGTACGTTTTCAGCAAATAGTTTGTTTACAATTTCAATAGGAACAAAAATCAACCGGGCCTTTTCCATGCAGGTTGTAAACTCGGTTGCAGGTATTTGGTTTAATGCCGAGTCGAAGCCCACCATATCGTTATAGCTGAGAATCTGATAGATTTGCTCCTTATTTTTCGACCCGATTTTGTATTGTTTTAAAACGCCGCGCTCGATAAAATAAATCCCTTTTAATTTTTGTCCGGGACGATAAAGCGCTTCTCCAACATTCAGCTCAACCAGGTGTAAATGCTTACTCAGGTCAGCCAGCTCCTGAAGCGTTAAGTGCTTAAATAAATGAATAAACCTTAGGTTAACGGTTGTACTATTTATTCTACTCTTTTTCAATTCAATCTCACTATTAAATTACTGAATGATGCAGTTTGTCTGCCATTTGTTTATTGACGAAAGTGAGACGCACGTACCCTACTCTGGGAAACTAAAATCCGCAACGATTTTTTATTTCACGCAGATATTTTGCGGAAATGAGGCGTGAATTAAAATGGTGATATTTTGAAAAGCAGCATTAGAAGCGGGAGATAATCTTTCAGTTCGGTACGTAATGTTTTTAACGCCCGGCTAATCAGCGCTTCAACAGCTTTCACCGAGATCCCCATTTTTTCGGCAATCTCGGGGTAAGTAAGATTTTCGAAGCGGCTGTATTCAAAAGCCATCCGGCAGCGCTCGGGTAAATTCGACAAGGCTATAACCAGTTTTTCCTCGAATTCGTGCGCCAGGACCAGGTTTTCGGTGGTGTTTTCAACCTCATCTGTTGTTGCTCCCTGCTGATGCGTTTTATTCAACACATTAACCTTTCGTAGGTGGTCGATACACTGGTTACGCACCATTGAAGTGAGGTAGCTGGGCAGGTTTTTTATCGACTCTGCCTCTTCGCGTTTCCCCCAAAGTTTTATAAACGATTCCTGAACAATGCCCTGAGCTTCATCAATATCTTTAACATACACTGCTGCCTGGGCACAAAGTGCTTTGTAGTATTTTCTGAAAATAAAGTCGAACGCTCTTTCCTGCCCCCTGGCAAGCTCAGCTAATACGAAACTATTATTTTGGATTTCGCTTTCCGGCATTCCTGTTTTCTTGCGGCCCAAATATAGCCATTAAAGCCTAAATTCTTTGGTTAATCACATTCGTATTCCTATTTAACAAAACACTAAGCACGACTAATAATGCCCGTTTCAGCGCATCTCCTTCAACATTTTCAAGGCCGGTTCGTAATTCATTCCGGCTGCAATTTGCAAGTCGTTCCTTGCCGAGGTTTTATCGTTGGTTTGCATAAAAAACATGGCCCGGTTAAAATACGTTTCGGGATCATTCACCGCTTGCGAAACAGCCTGCGAATACACCTCCAGCGCCTTGTTATTTTCCTTTATCTCCTGATATACTTTTGCTTTACCAAAATAGGCCGATAAATCCGACGGGTTTAAGCCAATCGAAGCATCAAAATCGGCCAGTGCCTCGTCGTATTTTTTGGTAATAGCATAAATAACTCCACGGTTGATATACGTTACATTACTTTCGGGATTCAACTCAATCGACCGGTTAAAATCGGCCAAAGCTTTTTCCAGGTTTCGTTTTTGGCGCCACAACATTCCGCGATTACTGTATGCCATAAAATTTAACTCGTCGATGGCAATTGCCCGGTTAAAATCATCTAACGCTTTATCCTCATTTTTTAAGGTAAGATTGGCATTTCCGCGGCTCAGCAAATATTCCGCTTTCCCGGGATTCAGTTGCACTGCCTTGTTAAAATGCGTCATTGCTTCAGTTGGCTGTTTCAACATCATTAGCGCATGTGCTAAGCCGTGATGTGCATCCGGGTTTTTGGGATTAAATTCAAGCGCGTTCTTAAAATATTTCAGCGCTTCCTCATACTTTTTTACCTTCGATTTGATCTCGCCCATTCGCAATGCAAAAGCATCGTCTTCCAAAAACTTTGGTACAATTTCAAATTTGGCATCCGGCGACATATTTATGAATTCCGGAATATTGGCAGCCCGATTTCCAGCGGCGAAATACTCGAGATAAACTGGTGGCGAATCATTACCGTCTTCATCAATATGGGTGAGCAGCAACTGTGTATAAGGACCGTATTTTTTCGATGAAAAAACCATCCAGCGACTATTGGGAGAAGTCGAATGCCACGAGTTCATGTTATCCGAATTACAATTCATTAAACGTGTTTCGCCCCCATCAACCGGTTGAATATACAATTTACTGTCGGGCATCAGCAACATAAAACTTTCGGCTTTACAGAAGATCATGTATTTGCCATCGGGAGTAAAACGTGGGAAATAATTGCTCATGCCGTTGTTCGATGCTCCCGGTACCGGCTCGGCTTTTCCGCCTTTGCCGTTGTTAAACGGAATGCGGTAAATATCGAACTTAAAAAGTTTTTCGCGCTCCAGAAAGGCATTCAAAAACTTGTTGTAGGCTTTATAATCGACGGCTTGCGAACCTCTGAAAATTCCACTCTCCTCCAAATGGGCAGCACTCGAGCGTGTAAAATAAATGTACTCGCCATTTGGCCCCCAGCTGGGATTACTGTGCACGTAATTGGTATCGTTGGCTCCTTCCAACTCGAAGTATTTCTCTTCTACCCGGTCATAAACACTCAAAATACCTTTAAACGGAAAAAACAGCTGCGAATATTCCAGGTCGTTGCGATCGACAAAAATCTCCGAGTCTTTTAATGTGCTAACCACATACCGGCTGTCGGGCGAAATTTGCGAAAGCAGCCCGTAAGTAAACTCACCGTTTACAAAATTGCTCCAATTCATTATCTCCTTCTCCGACATAACGGTTTCTTCGCCCACCTCAACAATGGCATAGGCCCCTTTTTCGTCGCGGGCATCAACATCCATCGCCAAAGTGCCTCCATCGGCCGAAACCGAATGGCAGTTTCCACAAACCGGAATATCGCTTAAAACGGTAGCCGGTGCGTCGGCTGAACCAATGTTGCCCAGTTGCCAGCGCACCTCGGTTAAATTCTCGCGGGCAAATTTAAAAGGCAGCGGAACGGAGCGGTAAAAAATGGGTGCACCAACCGAATCGGCAGAAAACTGAAAGGAAACCGTATCCACCGGAATTGCTTTTTGCATCTCATCGATAGCCGCCAAAACAAGCGATACGGGTTGCTGTTTTGCCTGTTGTTTTAACGCCTCCCAAACTTCATACGAAGGAGACCAACGCCTCTCTACACTAACTTTTGATTCATGCAAAACTTGATTTTCTGCATCCAAAACACTTACCTTCCACGTAGAATTTGTGTTGCCAGTGGTTTCCCAAAAACAAGTAGGTGGCGGAAATTCGGGAGGAAAAACAGTTCCATCCGCCGGATAGCTGATTTTCGCATCAAATGTTTTGGGTGGCTGCTTGCCACATGCCAGCATTAAAACACTTAAGGTGAATAATAAAATTGTTTTTACGATGATAACTTTATTTTGCATAGAAATTGATTAACAATGCCCCATTTGGCACTACGGATTTTGAACTAAATTATCCTGCACAAGAATTTGCGATTCGGGAATGTAAAACACAACCCGCGGATGATCGGGGGGCACAAATAACAAGGCATCGCCCTGTTCGTGGGTTCCCGGGTAATTACGATCCAGCGTTAAACCATTCCGGAAAATATCCCATTTTCGTTGCGCTTCAAAAGCCAGTTCTAAACGGCGCTCTTCAAGCACCACATGAAATACACTTTCACGGCCTTTTAAATCGTTTGGCGAATACAGCGCATCCCCACTTAACCCGGCACGTTCACGAATTATATTCACATCATCGATGGCTTCGTCGTTTAAGCCCAGTTTGACATTGGCCTCGGCGCGATTTAAATACATTTCGGCTAAACGCAGGTAAACCGGAGAACTTAACGTGGGCCGCTCTTCCTGCATCGAAAACTTGTTGATGTAGTAAATCGGGTAGCCATTGCGCTCCTTTAAAGTTACACCATCGCTTTCGTATTGCGGCTCGATAAAAGCATGGCGGGCATCTTCGGCATTCTCGTCAAGCAAATCGCGGTAAGGTTCGGATGCATACATTTCGCCCCAACCCTGGCTTGCGATGTGGTTGTACATGGAACCGATCGATTCCCAGCCACGATCGTCAACATCAACGTTGTGTTTTACCGCAAATATTGTTTCGGTATTTTGCTCGGGCAATTTCCGGAAATAGGTTTTGTAATCTTCGGTTCCCAAAAGCCTGTATCGGTCGGATTCGATGACTTTACCGGCATATTCCTTTGCTTTTTGCGCATAACTTAAATTCGGGTTTTCGGGTGTGCCCGACATGTACAGATACACGCGCGAAAGCAGGGCCTGCGCCACTTCTTTCGAGGCATAAATATTCGACCGCTCGCTTCCCATCAACGCTTCGGCCTGCAATAAATCGGCAATTATCCGGTCGTAAACTTCCTTTACGGTTCCACGGGTTGGAACATTTATAACCTGGTCGTCTAATTTCATGGGAACACCCAAATTTGTTTCAGGACTTTGGTAATAAGGTCTTCCAAAAGTGTTTACCAAATGAAACAGCGTTTGCGCACGGAGATACAGGTTTTCGCCTTTCAACTGTTTTAATTCAGCTGATGAATTGTCGTCGATGGAAAGAATTACTTTGTTGCAACCAACCATTAACTGGTAAGCTTTTTCCCAGAAATAGGTGGTGTTAGTCATGGCCGGAAAATGCTCGTAGTTGTAGCAAAAAAATAAATGATCGCTGGTTGTTCCGCTTAACGAAACATTATCGCCGCCATATTCGCCAAAAAAGTGAAAATTGCGCTGGTAATAACCATCTTTCAAATAGTTATAATTCCCAATTGTGGCCCCATTCAACCCAATTATATCTTCTTTCAGTTCCGATTCAGGAATCCCATCGTAAGGCTGGTAATTTAAGTTACAGCCAAAAGCAACGAATAACATTAGCAGGTATAAAAACAATCTCCTTATCATCGTGAATTCCATTTGCTGATTTAAAAGTTTATTTCCAATCCCAATATATACTTGCGCGTTACCGGATACAGTGTTCCGCCATATCCTTCAATTCCCACTTCAGGATCCATTCCCGAAAAGTTGCTTAATGTCCACAGGTTTTCGCCACTTAACTTTAGTTCGGCCCGGTTTAATCCCACTTTTTGAACCAAAGTGCCTGGTAAGGTGTATGATAAACTCAGGTAATTCAGGCGAAGGTAACTTCCATCCTCCAAATAACGCGACGATGGTTTGTTCGACAACTTGTTACCCAATAACACCGGCCGTGGATGTGTGGCAATATCGCCCGGTTTTTCCCAACGACTCCAACCGTCGGGTAATTTTATGGCGTTGTAGGTGGGATAAGCGCCGTCGTTATCCAGCGACTCTCGTAACAAATGATATATTTTATTGCCATAAACAAAGTTAAAACTGGCATCCAATTTAAACTGTTTGTAAACGAAGGTATTCATAAAACCTCCAAAAAATTTAGGCGACGAGCTATCCATATTTTGTAGCGTTGCCTCACTGTATTTCGATGTTTTCTCAATGATTTTCGTGCCATCTGCGGCGGTGGTAACTTTTTCCCATAAAGGATTACCGTTCGATGGATCAACTCCGGCCCACTTTCGCATGTACCAGGTGTTAATGTCCCAGCCTTCGCGAATGATTTTATTGCCCATCGAAATGTCTTTCCCGTCGTTTAACCTCAGCACTTTGTTTTTATTAAAACTCATATTAAGGCTGGTATTCCATAAAAACGGAGACGACTTTACAATTTCGGTTTCCAGGCTGAATTCCAGTCCGCGGTTTTGAATGGAGCCCACATTATCGGTAAACCAATAAAAGCCGGTTACCAATGGCAGCGGAACATCTTGCAGCAGGTTGTCTGTCCGTTTATCATAGGCATCAACGGTTACGTTTACCCGATCGAATAATCGCGTATCAACCCCGAAGTTGAAGTTTTTATTCGATTCCCAGGTAAGGTCGGGATTGGGCAGCCTGCGCGGAAATCCTCCCGGTTCGCCATTGTATTGAACGGTCATGTTATAAAGCCCCAGCGCCACGTAATCGGCAATATTGGCATTTCCTACCGAGCCATAACTAAGGCGGAGTTTCAAATTATTTACCCACCCCACCGATTGCATAAAATTCTCTTTCGTAACAACCCACGACGTACCCACCGAATAAAAATCACCGAATCGTTGGTTGGAGCCAAATCTCGACGATCCGTCGCGGCGGTACGAAAGCTGCATCATGTACTTGTTTTTGTACACGTATTGCACATTCGACAATATGGATAAAAAGGCCGATTTTGACTTACTTCCACCAATTGATTTTGACTCCGACGCTCCGTTCAGAATTTCAAGCGACGGATAAATTCCTTTTCCTTCGCCGTTCATTCCATCAATGTACGATTGCGTATATTCGTATGCCACAATACCAAATACCGAGTGATCGGTATTTTCTTTGTTAAAACGCAACACATTACTGGTCGATAAATCACGTACATATCCATAAGCGTTATACAGAATTCCGGAATCGGCTTGTCCATCCGCCGTGCGCGAATCAGCCAGTTGTTCACCTCGCGATGTTCTTGTTTTTATCCGGTTATTCGAAACGAAAGTCAGCCAATCGGTGAGTTTATATTCCACACCCACATCGTTCATGTACTGCATGCTCCGGCTTGCAATGTAGTTGTATTGCATGTCGTATAAGGGATTCCCCTGATTTCGACTATACCACTTCACTCCGTCAACTTCTGTTCGGCCAACTTTTACTGTGCCATCGCTGAAATAAGGATTATCCCACGGAAGCAGCACATACGAGCCAAACACCAAATCGTTTTCGTTATTGAAGCTATTTTGGTATATCCCTTCCACTTTCAAAATTAACTTTAGTTTATCCGAAGCTTTATAGTCGAGGTTTACGCGACCCGAAAACCGTTCCCATTGGTGCCCGCGCGCAGCTCCTTCTTCGTTAAAATAGCCGAAACTGGTGTACAACATTGTTTTTTCATTCCCGCCGCTGTACGATAAATTATAATCGTGAACTATGCCGTTTTGAAAGGCGATATCCTGCCAATCGACTCCATTTATCACGCTTTCAGAATTAGCCGGAGGAAACTGCCCCGGCAATTTATCGCCATCCATCGACATTACGTAATCGTACAACTCCTGTCCATTCATCAGGGTGAGGTTACCTTGGTTTACCCGTGTAATTCCGGTACTGGTTTTCAGGTTGAAACTCGATGTGTTTATTTTCCCGGTTTTTGTGCGCACCATGATCACACCGTTTGATGCCCGCGATCCGTACAAGGCCGCTGCTGCTGCATCTTTCAGCACTGAAACCGATTCAATATCGTTGGGATTTATATCCGGCGAAGCAGGCCCAAAAATTACACCATCAACCACCCACAACGGTTCGTTGGTGTAGTTTATCGATCCCTCGCCACGTATGCGCAGGCCGGGTTTTTCGCCGGGTGTTCCTGAAGAATTGGCAACCAACACTCCTGTTGCTTCACCCTGCAATTTAGTTAGCAAATGCGGACTGGTTACATTCGCCAATTGTTGCTGGTTAAATGCCTGAACTGAGCCCGTAAGCGAAGATGCCGACTGGGTGCCGTAAGCTACAACTATTACCTCATCAATATTGCGGCTCAACGGGTTCATGGTAACAATTAAAAAATCCTGATCGCCATAGGCCAAAGCCTGGCTTTCCAATCCAATAAACGAGAATTCGAGAATTGCCGGTTCTTCAGCTATGTTTAGTTGAAAATTACCTTCAGCATCAGTAACTGTGCCCAATATGGTTCCGCGAATGACAACGGCAACTCCGGGCAGTGCTTGCCCCAATCTGTCAACAACTTTTCCTTCAACAAGTATTCTGTCGCTTTTAATTTCTGAATCATCGACCGGAAACAAAATTACGAGCTGGTCTTTTATGGTATAATCCACATTCTGCCCCTCGAAAAGAAGTTCTACAACTTCGTTTATGCTTTGGTTTTGAATGTTTAGATTTACTTTTCGCTCAACATCCATTAAATTATTGTTGTAGAGGAAATAATATTGATTTTGATTTTCAATTTCCAGTAAAGCTTCCTTAATGCTAACATCAACCAGATTTAGGCTAATGCGCGAGTTCTGCGAATTAGCCGTTATGGAAATAAACGAGAGGGCCAGTAATGTTGCTACAAAAATTACCAGTTTCATAACCTAATACACTTTAAAAAAATGGTATCAACAGGCAACACCTGTGAATCTGCATTTTTTATTACTTTTGGCGTGAATTAGATTCAATCAAATTTAATACCTGAGGGCAATTCAGGTAAGCTTGCACAGGGAAGAGCTCAAATCTTCCCTGTGTTTTTTTTCTTAAAACTTAAAAACTATTTCTCCTTATTGTTGCGCTCCTTTCAATATGATTTTTCTCTTTGAATAAATACCATTCGAATCTTTCGAGGCCGGAAGTATGGAGTATTCAATGGGCGATGAGATACTTAAATAGCTAAGAACCTGGTCGATTGATCCGTTAATGAATGTTCCGGTAAAGATCAATTCATTTAAATCATCTTCAGCAAGTTCAATATCCACATTGTACCAATTTTCGAGTTTTTGTACTACCGTTTCAATTCCATCCTCAAAAAATACAAGTTTACCCTCTTTCCAGGCATTGTATTTATTCAAACTCTTTTCTTTTTGAATTACGATATTATCTTTTTCGTTATTGTAAATTGCCACTTCGTTTGGTGATAACGAAACCAGGGTGCTCTTATCGTCGGAATTTGCTTTAAGAAGACTTACTTTCCCTTCTTTAAGTGCAACGGTTAACTCCGGAGCATTTTCGTAGGCCGAAATATTAAAAGCCGTTCCCAGCACTTTCACATCAAGCGCCGATGTTTGCACAATAAATGGTTTCGCTGCATTTTTCGTCACCTCCAAAAAGGCTTCACCTACCAGTTCAATACGTCTTTCTTTCAAATTGTCGAAAGAGTTTGGATAGTGCAGACGGCTTCCGGAATTTAACCAAACTTTGGTACCATCAGCCAGTTCTAACTGTGTTTGTGTACCATAGGAAGTTGATATATCCTGATATACAACATGCTCCTTCCCGGCTGATGAAACATACGTATATAACGACGAGATGGCAATGGACACCAATAATACCGCGGCTACCTGGCGTGCAATAATCAACCACCGTTTCTTCGATCCGGAAAATGAAATTCGCTCTTTTGTTTTTAGCAACGAAGCTTCCACGTCGATAGCGTCACCAACAACCAAATCTTCCGACTTTTTCCAAAGTTGCTGATAAGCCTCGTATTCACGGGCATTCTCTTCCGATTCTGAAATCCACTTCTCGAGCTGCAATTTCTCCTCATCGCTTAAAGCACCAAAAACGGATTTCGAGAGCAGGTATTCGCTATTTTTATTCGTACCAGACATTAATTTAAATTGATTCCTTAAAATAGAGGCATCCAGCGTGTGCCCTTACATCAAATTTTAATTGAGTTAAGGCACACTGCAAATCTTAAGCTCCTAAATAATAGCTCAAAATTATAATTCTTAAGCTGAATACTTCTGTTAGCACAGGTATTTTTTCGGTGCTGCTTATCCTACGTTTAACTGTCCTTCCGAGTTGGCCTTACCCAGGTTGTGTACTTTTGTTGTTCCACCGCCCTTTAAGGTTAACTCAATTGGTTTATTTGTTTTCCAGGCACCGCGCGTAAAATCAGGAATGTCAATTGGCTTGGAACCATTTGCAATCGACCATTCGCTTAACGGAGTAATACACGACCATGTTGCTGCATCATAAACATCCATATCCATAGGCAAACCATTACGCAAACAGTCGATTAAACGCCAGTCCATAAGGAAGTCCATTCCTCCATGACCTCCAACTTGTTTTGCCATGGTACCAATTCGTTTTACAATTTCAGGTGTGTACTTTTCTTCCAACTCCTTCATTTTTGCCTCATCAGCTACGTTATGACCAAATGCAATGTGTTGCAGAGGCCATTTCTGTGCAAAACACTTTGTTCCACTCAACATGTGAATGCGTGAGTATGGGCGCGGCGATGAAATATCATGCTGAATCATGATTGTGCGCCCTTTCACGGTACGAATCATCTGCATATCCATATTACCACGCATTTCTACGCCTACAAACTGCTGTAAATCCGGACGATCGGGCGCTAATTCTTTTATGCGGTTTTTTAAAGTAAAATCGTCCGATATCATTGCCGTAAGGTAATCCAAACGGTCGCCCCTGTTAATATCCATTGCCTGGCAAATTGGGCCTAAACCATGAGTTGGGTAAACGTTTGCTTTGCGCGTGTTTTCGTGCAGACGCCATAATTTATCGTAAGCTCCGTCGCCACGTGGTTTATCGTCTTGTGGTTTGTTAAAGTGCCAGTAATCCAAATCATGAATGTAAGCCCCTTCGCCGTGCACCAGGTCGCCAAACACACCCTGCCGTGCCATGTTTAAGGTTAACAGCTCAAAGAAATCGTAACAACAATTTTCAAGAATTACACAGTGTTTTTGGGTTTGTTCCGAAACTTCAACCATTTCCCAACATTCGTCCATCGTTTTTGCGGTAGAAACTTCTACTGCGGCATGATTTCCGCCACGCATGGCTGCCAAAGCAACAGGTACGTGCCACTCCCAGGGGGTTGCAATGTAAACAAGGTCAACCAGTCCGCTATCGCACAGTTCTTTAAACGCGGTATCGCTTCCTGTAAATTCTTTTGCTTTAGGCAAACCGGATTTTGCCAATGAAGCCTGCGCACCATCAATGGCTGCCTGACGAGTGTCGCAAAGGGCAGTAACTTCAACTCCATCAATAAAACCCATACGATCAACTGCTCCAATGCCCCTGTCGCCAATCCCTACAAAACCAATTCGTACTTTATCCAGTTTTGGTGCGGCATAACCACACATGTTAAAGTTCATTGCCGGAACATGCTCAGCCGATTTGCGGATAAATTTAACCTGTTCTTTTTCACTAACACTTGCCGAGGCCATTAGTGGTGTACTGGCAACAACACCTGCTCCAAGGCCAATATTTTTTAAAAATGTTCTACGATTTGTACTCATTTTATTCGTTAATTTTAGTTTTCGTACCTGTTTTGATTTATTGACGAATACTTTCCACTTCTACCCTACACTGAAATGCAGAATATGTTAAGAAAGAAACAGCGATTACCGGATGTAAAAACAAACTGGCAGCCCAAACAGCAAAAAAGTATTCACCTCTCTTTCAATACTTACACCCGACCAAAAGGGTTACAAAATATGTTTAAGGCACACAATATTTACAGGGGTTTGATTTTAAAATATTTCGACAGAAAGTTATAATTTCCCCGTTTTGCATGTAACCCACTGCTGAAACAACGGGTTATTTTCAGAACATTTCGATGGATACATTTTATACTTCCTGAAAGGATTAACAACAAAAAAAGCGCAGCAAGTTGAAACCTACTGCGCTTTAATCTATTGATTATTTTTTAATCTTATTTTACTTCTTCAAAAATAACCATATATGATTATCAGCATCTTAAGAACCAATGGTACAAATATGACACAAAATAACCATCTATTTTTCTACGCCACATCGGTATCATTTCCGTTCTCAATAAAACAAAAATACTTAAGAAATACCGGATTGTCATCATTTTAGTTTTAAATGATTTTATTTCGTTGATGAATATTTTGAAATAAAATTCTGGGATCTGATGCAAAAGTCAAGCTTTACTTACATGCAATAATTTTTAAGAAGAGAAATTAACTTATTACGGTCAAAAGGTTTGGCAATATACCCATCGCAGCGTGCATTACGGACTTTATCCTCATCGCCGGATGCAGCATGGGCCGTTACGGCAATAATGGGTAGTTCAGGTCGGAATTCCCTAATCTTTTTAGTCGCTTCCAATCCATCCATTACCGGCATTTTAATATCCATTAATACCACATCGATTTCCAGATGTGTTCTACACTTTTCGATAGCTTCTTTTCCATTACTTGCCAATAAAGTTTCAATCCCTTCCATCTCAATGATTGTTCTTAAATACAGGCGGTTTACCTCATCGTCTTCAACAATAAGTATAATCGGGGTAACTTTTTTATAATTACCAATACGTGTCGTTTTCGACTCAGTTTCCATTAATTGATCACCAGGCAAAGTAAAAAGCACCTTTGTTCCCTTACTTTCAACTGATTTAATCGATATTTGCCCTCCTAGTAATTCGACTAACCCTTTTGCGATTGATAGGCCTAAACCACTCCCTTCGTAACCTCTGGAAATCCGTGTATCTCCCTGAACAAAATCCCTAAAAACAGTATTTAAAACCACTGTATCGATGCCAACACCAGTATCTTCAACAAAAAATTCAAGTTCATTTTGTTTTAAGTTGCACCCAAAACTTACTGTTCCTTCATGAGTAAATTTGAAAGCATTATCCAATAAATGAATCAGTATTTTATTCAGTTTTTCCTCATCTGTAATCATCTCAAAATCAGAAGAGAGCTTATCCATGTTAAATATAAGGTCCTTTTTCTGCCCATAACTTTCAAAACGTTCATATATATCTGAAAGTAATTTGTTTATCGACACGGAATTCTTTTGGATTGTAACGTTCCCAGAAGTTATCAAAGAAATATCCATGTAGGCAGTGATGGTATCAATTAAGCGATTACTGCTTTTCTGTAAGATATTATAATATGTTTCTTTTTCCTGTTGAGAGATTCCATCCTGCACCACCATTTCTCCGAATCCAAGAATCGCATTTAAAGGTGTTCTTACTTCGTGAGATATATTATTTAAAAAGGCAGATTTTAAACGATCAGCTGCCTGTGCATTCTCCTTTTCAGTTTTTAAATCTTCAATAAACTTTTTTCTTTCAATAGCAAGACTGATAGCTGGCGCGGCAAATTCAAGTAATTTTAAATCATCATAAGTCAGCATTCTCTCCCCCTCATAACTCTGAATAACCATTACTCCAATTGCTACATTTTGTTCGAAAAGCGGCACGCCTATCCAAACTTCAGGCGTTGGTCCAACCAGATCAACCTCTCCTTCATCGATTAACTTTAAAAGTGTATTTTTATCAATAATCTGCGATTGTTTTGTTCTTAAAACATAATTTGACAGCGTTTTACCTGCGGGAAAATCAATAATATCATCATCTTTGCTATCAAACATAAATATAGTAGAGAACATTTTTGTCTGTTCCTGATATAAGGAAACAAAAAAGTTTTTTGTGTTGATAATTGATGTGAGCTCAGTGTAAATGAGTTGAAAAAATTCGTCGAGACTTTGTTTGGAAACAATGGCATCAGAAATATTTATTAACACTTGTTGAATAATTTCCAACTTTTTCCGCTCTGTTATATCTTCCTTAATACCAACAAAATGCGTGATTTCTCCTGCTTTATTTACCAACGATGATATACTTGATCTTACCCAATAGAGTTCACCATTTTTCTTTTTGTTTTGAAATTCGCTATGCCACTCCTTTCCTGACAAAATAGTATTCCACAGTTCTTTGTAAAAAGATTCAGGTTGCTTTCCGGATTTCAGTATTCTTGAATTCATACCAACCACCTCGTCAAAGGTATAGCCTGTAATTTTTGTGAATTGCGGATTTACATATTCAATATTCCCTTTTACATCAGTTATAGATATACTAACAGGACTTTGAATAACAGCCCGTGAAAGTTTCCGCAACTCATCCTGCGCAGCTTTACGTTTCGATATATCCCGGGAAACACCCAATATACCTATGGGCTTCAATTCTGAATCGGTTGAAATAGTTAACTTGATTTCTGCCCAGATGGTGGAGCCATCTTTTTTGAACATTTCTAATTCCAACATCTGTGGCTCAATGAATAAATTCTCTTTCCGTTTTATTTCAGGCAGCATCCTATTTATTGCTGCTTTTACAACTTGTAATGATGAAATAGTAAGAACATCCGATAATTTTTGCTTCAGTACTTCTTCAGGCGTAAATCCACGGAAACTATATACTGCCGGACTGATGTATGTGTAATTCAAATCAAAATCAAGTGTAAAAATTACATCTCCTGAATTTTCTGCCAAAAGTCGGTATTTAGCTTCGCTTTCAATCAACGCTTTTTGTTTGCGTTGCAATTCGCAATTTTGAAATGCTCCGGTTATAAGGGATGGGAGCCGGTTGAGGTAATTTTCTCGTTTCACAAAATAGTCGCTCGCACCTATTTTTAATGCCTGAACAGCAACTTCTTCATTACCATGTCCGGTAACAATCAGGATAGGGATATTAAGTTTTTGTTCCTGCCTGATCTCTTTAATTAGTTCAAGGGCATTCATCCCCGGAAGGCGATAATCCATAAGAATCACCTGATATATTTCTTTGCCCGGAGTTTTACTTGTTTTTGAAAGGAGTTCAAGGGCCTTCTCCCCATCCGGGACATTTGTAATTTTGATGTATGGGGCATAGCGTGCGAGATGGCGTCTTGTTAAATCCACATCTGTCAGATCATGTTCAATATACAACACATGAATAATCCCTGATTCGCGTTCTTTAAATTGTCGATGATTCTCGAGGGCAAACTTTACGGAATGGGGAACTTTATCTGTGTAACCAGGCTTTTTTACGGTGTAGTCGTCAGCACCTGCTTTTAATGCAGCTGTAGCAACTTCTTCATCTCCGGATCCGGTAAGCATAGCGACTGCAATATCAAATGCTTTTTCCCTGATTTCCATTAAAATGTCCATCCCGTTACCATCTGGTAACTGCATATCAAGCAATGCAACATCAAAATTGGAATCTCGATTAAGAATTTTTCGAGCGTCTTTTATGGAATAAACATGTTCGATTACACATTCGGGCCAGCTTTTTTTCAAGACACGAGAAGTGAGATCTGTATCGGAGGCATTGTCTTCTAGTAATAAAAATCTCATTATAGACAGTTTTATTCGTCAACTTTATTCAGCACCCGCCAGTACAATTCAATTTGTTTTGCTACATCTAAGAATTTTTCAAAATCAACAGGTTTTACAATATAAGAATTAGCACCAAGTTGGTAAGCATCGCGTACATCAGTCGATTCTGAAGAAGTGGTTAAGACAACAATTGGTATAGTTTTTAATCGTGGGTGCGTTTTTAGTTCCTTAAGAACTTCAAGTCCATTCACCTTTGGCATCTTCAAATCCAACAAGATAACAACAGGGCGAGGTTCTCCCTTTTCCCATTTTTCAATAAAATCCAAGGCTTCTTCACCATCTCGGGCAGTTAGAATAGGATTATCAAGCTTCTGTGATTTAAACGCCCTAAGAGTTAGGTCTAAGTCTACCGGATTGTCTTCTACAATCAAAATGGGTTGTTGATGGCTTCTTTTATTCATGATATAATATTAATTAGGTAGTTCAACAAAAAAGGTTGCTCCTTCACCGAGAGAGCTTTCAGCCCATACCTTTCCATTCATCCGCTGTACCGCCTTAGCAACCATTGCCAGCCCAATGCCCGTTCCCGGAAAATCTTCAGACCGGTGCAGTCTTTGAAATATTTCAAATATACGATTGTGGTATTTCATATCAAAACCAACACCATTGTCCTTTACACTAATAATCCCAAACGCGTTCTTCTTTTCCCAATTTATCTCTATTCTAGGCTTCGGTTTATCTCGTGTAAATTTAATGGCATTCTCCAACAGATTTCTTAATACAATAGAAAGTCCTCTGGAATCGGTTACGATGTGTACTTGATGAATGTTCAATTCAACAGTAATTCCTCCATTTTTAATTTCATCACTCAAATCGGAGACCAGCGTTTTTAACAACGATCTTAATTCAATTCTTTCAGATTTTAAATTACTCCTTTCCAACCGGGAATATGCAAGCAGGTCTTCGATGAGTTGGTTCATATGAAGCGTTGAACTTCGAATTGTTTTAATAAAATGGGATGCCTCTTCATTCAGGCTGTTTCCATATTCATTTAGCAGTAGTTTACTGTAACCATCAATTCCGCGCAGTGGCGCTTTTAGATCGTGGGAAACAGAATAAGTAAATGTTTCCAGTTCTTTGTTTGCTATTTGTAGTTGTTCTGTACGACGTTTTACACGGTCTTCCAGCTCGGTGTACAACTTTATATTCTCAATTGTACGAGCAGCTGCATCTGCTAGGGTTTGCAATAATTGCAACTCGGTTTCAGTGGGGATATACCTTTCTTTCCAGTAGTTACCTATAGCTCCAATCGGTTCACTGATATTGACTGGGACCATAGCCAGGCTTTTCACAAAAGTGGGGCTGTACAAATCTTTCGGAATTCGATCGTCGGTAAAAATATCGTTAATAACAACTGGCTTTTTATTTTCTATCACCCATCCACTAATGCACGTATTTATGGGAAACTTTTTCCCTTTCCAGAGTGGTTGAATGGCATCCTCATTCACGTAAAAACACTGATCACCCTCACGGAAAACAAGTGTGGCCCCGTCAGCCCCAATAAGTTTTCTGGCCGATTTAGCCACGATATCCTCAACATCGTCAAGTAATTGTGCTGAAGATAACAGTTGAATCGAATCAACTAATATCTCAAGTCTTTGGTTCAGTTTTTTGATTTCTTCTTCTTTATTTTTCTGTTCTGTTATATCGATTAGGGTACCACGCACCTTTAAACCCTGGCCATTTTCAGATCGTTCAATAACACGACCGTGTACTAATAACCAACGGATTGAATTGTCGGGGAAAACTACACGAAAATCGAAACTGTAATCGTCAGAGCCACCCGATGCCACAGCATTCATAATAAAATCATTCGAATATTCCCTATCATCGTGATGAGTCGCATTAAGAAAAGTGGTTATGTCCCATTTATCCTGCCAGTGAAGCCCATACAATTTGTCGTGGTTTTGGGATCGCGACATGGTATTGGTGATAAAATCATATTCCCACACTGCAATATTCGCCCTGTCGGTGGCTAATCGCAAGCGTTCTTCACTTTCAGCCAATTCCATTTCTGCAATTTTTCGTTCGGTTATATCAACAATTATTCCAACAAAATATTGAAATCTATTGATTGAGTCATGAATAGGCGACACGGTAAGTTGTGCCCATATTGTTTGCCCATCCTTTTTAATGTACCTTTTTTCGGTTCTGTAAACACCAATTTCACCTGTCATCATTTTTTTTGCCTGAGAAAAGTCTCTCGCTTTGTCATCTGGATGAGTGATATCGGCGAAAGTAAGTTGTTGGAGTTTTTCCTCAGGGTACCCGATCATTTCACAGAAGGTTCGGTTTGCCATAAGAAACTTAAATCCTTTATCTGCCATCACCATACCGCTTGCTCCGTCTTCGTACAATTTCCTGAAACGGGCTTCGCTTTCCTTTAATTTTTCTTCTGTCTTCTTTCGTTTGGCATCGGTAAACAATTGCGATATCAAATTTGTGGCAGCACTCAAGAACGATTTTTCGTCTGTTTCCCATTTTCGGATAGGTCCTCGATGTTCAACTGATAAAACACCAATAAGCTGTCCATCCTGTTGAATGGCTGAATCTAGTAAGGATGTAATTTGCAAAGGAATAAAATAATTTTTGTTCAATCCCCTCGTACGACTATCGTTTTGTGCATCTTCTGCATCAATCTGACTATCATTTCGAAGCGCTTCAAAATAGGAGGAGATGTCAGCTGTCTCCAAAACTTCAATTTGCGAATCAGAACCAAATGCGGCGTCATACAACATTCGGCGTTGTAATTTTGTATTATCATCGGAAAGAAGCCAGACACTTACTCTGTCAACCTGCATAATCTGCGCAAGTTTAGATGTAATAATTTTCAGTGCATCATCAACGTCACGATTGAAAACAGATTCTTCAAAAGTTAACCTGGCAATCAGGTTTCGTTGCATTTTTGCACGTTCCGCGCTTTTCCGGTTCAATTCTTCCGCCAGTTTGCGTTCAGTAATATCCACAAAGGTAACTGCGCATTGTTTTGGTCCGGCCTTAAATGCGGAAACGGAATAATAATACCCTAATAGTTCCGAGCCTTGTTCAAACTGAATTGCTTCACCCGTTATAGCAACCTTGGAGTATGTTCCAATCCAATCAGCGTCATCTTTTTCAATGCCTGGCAGAACTTCTGTAAGCTTACTTCCAATAGCATTTCTCAATTTTAAACCTGTTGTCTCTTCAAATCCTTCATTTGCAGCTGCTACAATAAGATCAATCGGAATCCCTTGTTTATTTTGACAGACTTCGAAAAGGACAAAACCAGCATTCATGTTTTCAAAAAGGGAACGATACCGCTTTTCACTTTCCTTAAGGGCTTCTTCAGCCTCCATCCTATTAGTCACATCATTTGCCAGTACCAATCTGGCCGGGATATTTTCAAAATCAATCAGGTGAGAGACTATTTCGACAGAAATTATTTCACCATTCTTTTTCCGATGTTGCCAAATACCTGCCTTATTATAACTTTTATAAGTATCAGCTACATCTTCCAACAACAAGCCAACCTCTTCTTCCGGTCTTATATCCCTAATTGTCATTGATTTAAACTCAGCTTCAGAATAACCATAATGAAGAATAGCAGCTTCATTTACTTCCATAAAGGCAAGAGTTTCTAAATTATATATCCACATGGGTAATGGGTTGTTATTGAAAAGATAGCGGTATTTCTTTTCACTTAACTTCAATTCTTCTTCTGCCTGCTTTTGTTCTGAAATATCCTCTACACTGGACCAAATGTATTTCTCTCCTGCTCTTTCAATAATCTGTCCCTTTAAACGTACGGGCACCAGGTTCCCGTTTTTGTGAATGTATTCCTTTTCATATGGTCCGTACCGTCCGGTTTTTTCCAAAAGTTTAAGTTGTTCCTGTTCCTTGAGATTGTATTTTTCAGGTGTAATATCCCAATAAGTTAATTGTTTTGTTTCTTCCACAGTACGCCCTATTATTATCGCATAAGCCGGATTGATATCTACCAATTTGCCATCCATTCCGGTTAAAGCCAAACCAATTACCGATTGTTCAAACAAAGTCCGGTTATATGCCTGACTATCTATTAACGCTTGTTCTGATTTTTTATATTCAGTAATAACTTCTGAAAAAAGAATAATTCCTCCAATTTCCATATCGTTCCTGAACCAGGGGCGTATTTCCCATCGTATCCAGTCCATTTCTCCATTAGTCCTTGGAAAAGGGTCATTATCAGCCGATATAATTTCTCCCTTTAAAGCACGTTTATGAATTTCCTTCCAACGTTCTGGTATTTCAGGAAAAACTTCGTAATGCGACAGACCAACTATGTTCCGATCTCCTAAATTATAGTCTGTGAGAAAACGACGGCTGGCTATCAGGTAACACATATTGTTATCAAACATAGCAATGGATGCAGGTGAGTACTCAACAAAAAGTCTCAAAGTACGTTCGCTTGTTTTAACAGCCTCGTTTAGTTGCATTTGTTCCAGCTTCTGAAAGGATATTTCGCTGATCATCTGAGTCATATTCAGTAAAAAATCCATTGCTGCGATTACCTTATCTTTGGATAGAACAGGTACTTCACTGATGGATTTGAGGTAATTTTCTTCATCGAATCCATACTTTTGGGCTTGTTTCTTAAAATATTCCTTATCCGGCTCCTCAAAAAAGAATTGACCTGAAAACAAATTTGCAATATGCTCATTACCAATCACGATGGGCACAGATACATCAACCAAGCCATTTAAACATTGGTAGAAATGATAACTTTCGTTCTTGCCCATTTTACTGGCTAAGGTGGTATCACTTATTGTGCACTTTTTCGAGGTTTCGGGATTCACCCGGTGAAACGCTGTACAAGCTTGTCTCCAACCAGATTTCGATAAAATATTTCCATCAAGGTCTAAAATGGCAGTCACAAATCCGGTTGATTTATTAAAGCCTTCAAGCAGTATATCCACTTTTTCGAAGTCGATTAGATCTAAAATTTTAGTTTTCATTATTAGCTATCTCCCTTTGTTCGTTGAATATGATTAAGAACAACCATCCAGTTTTTTCATGAACGTTTATACTACGATACCAATCTATTGAATGGGTCAACTTAATTTCTGCAATAAAGGTATTGCCCCATGTTTATTTCTTTAAAACATAAACGGCTCTTGACCATACCGTTATGTTATGTTCCTTTCCACCAAAATCTTGTTGCATAATCAACAAGGTCCTAACACCAACAGATTATTGACTTTGCAATTATGAGCAACATTCTATATCCAATGGTCTACGTTTGTAATTTCTTTGATTCCACAATTGTAATGATCAAGTTGTTCCCGAATCGAAAAATTTACCCAATAATTTACTAAGTAAACTATCAGTTATTAAAAGTAATAAAAGAATAAAAAAAACTGATATTGAATTGAAACTAACGTTTCTGTCAGATTGGCATTCCAATCAATAGTTGTTCGTAAAAAGTATAGTACCAGCCAATAGTTACAGAAAAATTTCCTTCTAATATTTACAATTCTTTAGTTATCAAAAATATTGTATATGACAAGTAAAATATGAATAGAATTGCAGCCTCCCAACGGTCGAGTTTTTTTCTTTTCCCGGTTAACATTGAGATAAAAAGAAATGCTGTTCCTCCCAGTAAAATAAACAGGTCTGTATTAAATTTTGTGTTGTATGCAATTGGATTTATAACACCACTAATTGCAAGAATTAGCAGAATATTAAAAATATTTGAACCAATAACATTTCCAATTGCAATATCAGAATTCTTTTTAACTGCAGCAATAACTGATGTTACCAACTCTGGCAGCGAAGTGCCTGCTGCAACAATGGTAAGTCCAATTATTTTTTCACTAACCCCCAAGTGATTGGCAATTTGAACACTGTTAATCACAACTAACTGTCCTCCTATAATTAAACCGGACAATCCTGCAACAACCAATATCAATATTTTAATTATCGACTTATTGTTTAATGTTGCTTGGCCAACAGTATCACGTTTCATTTGTTTAAAAACATAAAGCAGAAACAACAAAAACAAAAGCAGTAACACTGCCCCCTCGAACCTTACAAGACTGCCTTGCCCTATGAAAAAAAAATCATTTACAAACAACAATATCAATCCTGTTACAAAAAATGAGATAGGTATTTCTTTCCATGCCGTGGATGATTGAACAGTAATAGGCAGAATTATTCCCGAAATGCCAAGAATTATGAATAAATTAAAATTATTGCTACCTATAACGTTGCCAAAAACAATGTCAGAATACCCATTAAGTGAACCTATAATATTCACAACCAACTCTGGTGCAGAAGTACCAAAAGCAACAATTGTTAAACCGATGGCCAAATCCGAAACCTTATATTTTTTAGCCAAAGCCGATGCTCCGTCAACAAGCCAGTTTGCGCCAAAAATGAGACATACAAAGCCTAATACAACAAGAAGAATAGTTAACAGCATGTGAAATTATTTTTTGTTTATTCTAGCGTTTATATCGTATTGGGTTTTACTCTCCAAATCTTGTCACAATAGTCTTTAATAGACCGGTCTGATGAAAATTTCCCCATTCTTGCAACGTTTAGAATAGCCATTTTATCCCATATATCCTGCTTTTTCCAGGTTTCTGAAACCAACTCCTGACAAGAAATGTACAAAGGGTAATCAGCCATGAGCATATAAGGATCGTGATTTAGTAAATTCTCAATAACAGGTTCAAATAGGTTTTTATCGCCATTCGACAAGAGCCCGGATTTAATAAGGTTAATGACCTCCCTCAATTCATCATTCCTTTCATAAATAAACCTTGGATTATAATTATGCTGCCTGGTTTGTTCAACCTGTGCCGCAGTAAGTCCAAATAAAAAGAAATTTTCTGCCCCCACTTCTTCTCTGATTTCAATGTTAGCTCCATCCAATGTACCAATGGTTAGTGCACCATTCATAGAAAATTTCATGTTTCCTGTGCCGCTAGCCTCTTTGCCTGCCATTGAAATTTGTTCGGATAAATCAGCTGCGGGATAAATTAATTGCGCATTTTTCACGTTGAAATCCGGGAAAAACACCACTTTCAAATACTTGTTAACAGCACTATCATTATTAACCAAATCACCAACTGCATTAATCAGTTTGATTAATAGCTTTGCCATAAAATAACCTGGCGCAGCTTTCCCTCCAAAAATAAACGTACGAGGTGCAGTAGCTGTTGAAGATTCGTTTTTAATACGCAAATACAACGTTAAAATATGCAAAATGTTAAGATGTTGTCTTTTATATTCGTGTATACGTTTTGCCTGAACATCAAACATCGATTCAGGATTAACGATTATACCTGTTCTTTCTTTTATGATAGAAGTTAGTTGCTGCTTATTGTTAAGTTTTACTTGTCGAAACTGTTCTCTAAAAGCGGGATCATCCGCGAATGGTTCAAGTTGCCTTAATTCATTTAGCTTTTGAGGCCAGGAATTGCCAATTTTAGTCGATATCAACCTTGTTAATCCCGGATTTGACAATACGACAAATCGGCGAGGAGTAACACCATTGGTGACATTATAAAAACGTTCAGGATACATGGCTACCCAATCATTCAAAACATTCTTTTTGAGTAATTCAGTATGTAAAGATGCTACTCCATTAACTGCGTAACTACCAGCACAGGCCAGATTAGCCATCCTAATATAGGAACTTCCCGTTTCATCGATTATTGATAAGCGTGATAACAAGTTATTATCTCCGGGGTATTGGGCTTTTACTTCTTCCAATAATCTAAAATTTATCTCATATATAATTTCCAATAATCGCGGGAGAAGTGTTTTAAACATTTCCAGCGGCCATTTCTCTAAGGCTTCGGGCAATAAAGTATGGTTAGTGTAACTAAATGTTTTTCGGGTTGTCTCCCATGCAGTTTCCCAACCTATTTTATGCTCATCTAAAAGTATCCTCATTAATTCGGCAACAGATACGGCCGGGTGGGTGTCGTTTAATTGTATGGCCCACCTTTTATAGAATTCGGTAGGCTCACCATTGTATTTAAGGTGCATTCGCATCATATCCTGCAATGAACAGGAAACAAAAAAATATTGTTGTTTTAAGCGCAATTCTTTTCCCTGTGGCATCTCATCATTTGGGTAAAGAACTTTACTAATGTTTTCTGACTCTACCTTTGATAACACTGCCTTATAATAATCGCCATGATTAAACGATGAAAAATCAAAAGATTCCACTGCTTCCGATTTCCACAAACGAAGAAAGTTACACGAAGTTACTTTGTATCCCATTTCAGGAGTGTCGTAGGGTACACCTTTAACCATATACGCAGGTATCCAACGACAGTAGTTGTTCCCATCCTTTTCTGTGTACCATTCGGTAGTCCCGCCAAAGTTTACGTTTATTGATGATTCAGGTCGTGCAATTTCCCACGGATTGCCATAACGCAGCCACTTGTCTGTTATTTCAACCTGCCAACCGTTTACTATTTCCTGGTCGAAAATGCCAAATTCATACCGAATTCCATAGCCAACTGCCGGAATTTCAAGCGAGGCAAGTGAATCCATATAGCAAGCAGCCAACCTGCCCAAACCTCCGTTTCCCAATCCCGGTTCTTCTTCATGTGCCAATACAGCATTAAAATCAAAACCAAGCTCGGTTACTGCCTGCTTCATTTCCTCATATATGTTTAAGTCGATCAAATTGGCTCCCAATTGTGGTCCCATTAAAAACTCTGCTGAAAGGTAACCGATCAAACGAATATTTTCCGTTTCCAATACGGTGTCAAATGTTTTTAATCCATGCCGCAGAAGCCTGTCGCGAAGAGCACAAGAAGCAGCCAGATAAACATCATTTATTGTTGCTTCACCCGGATTTCGTCCCTGTCGGTAAAATAATTGGTCCAGAATTGCGTCTTTCAGACAATCTTTATCCATACCGGTGCGAATATTACACATGATCATTTTGTCATTCTCTGCATTCTTTTTGAGGATATCGTTAGTTTTTTTCATCGTGGTAATGATTCAATATGTTGATAAAAAATACGTTTCAAATAAGAATCAAAAAAAGCTACTTCTCCTGCTTCTGGATTTCATCGTAATTCCCCTGATCATCATTTGGGTCATCATACATTTTTGAAACTCCTCCTGAAACAATAAACTTCATAACTACTGCTGGATTAATATCTATTGGTTTTACCTGTTCTTTTGGAACTATAAACATTTCGCCAGAAAAATTATAAGAATGCGGAAAATACACTGCTACTTTTTCTGTTTCACCTATATTTCCGAGATCTTCTTCGGTAAGGAATCCAAGTTTTTCCAGATTAGAGATAGGATTAACAAGCACAATTACAGGTTTATTAAACTTCTTTTCTTTCCCGACAAATGCGGAAAATAAATCGTTCATGGCAGAAAAAACAAATCGTAACAATGGCACTTTCTCCAATAACTTTTTAAATAGTTTCTGAAACGGACGTGCAATTATACTTTGCCCAATAATACCTACTATTATGAGAAAGCCAACAATAACAAGAATACCAAGACCCGGTATATCAATACCTAATGACTTTTCAAGATAATCATCCAATAAATTATCAATGAAATTAAATATCAGATAAATTACATAAATTGTTATACCCAGTGGAGCAATATAAAGCAACCCTTGTAATAAATAATTAAACAGTTTTTTCATGTGTCTATAATTGGTTTTTACAATTCCTCTTGGCTATCGGCCTAAAATATCGGCCCGTTATTTTTTCCATTTTTGCTCAACTGTTTAAGTTAGCCATTTTAAAATAAGACAGCTTTGTTTATTTTGCAGAATCCTTATCCCTTTCAATTTGTTCGATAATACTTTTCTCAATATGCTCTTTCATTTCGTCATATCTCTTAATTGTAGATTTTATCCTTTCAATCTCCTTATCATCTTTCAAATTCTTTAGTTTTTCTTTTAGAACTACTTGTTTTTTATCAATGTCTTTAAGGTAATCCTTTTTTGTTACAAGTTTTTCTGATTTGATTGCTTCATCAAATATTAAATCCTCTGGAGACTTTTCAGCAACGGGTTCAGTTAATTCCTCAACCTGTTTTGGGATAAATTCCTTTTCATCGACACGTCGTTGGTTCATGAAAGTTGGTGATACAATTTCTATTTTCTCAGCATGAAGTTTATCCATAACTTTAGCATTAAGCAATGAACTCGTACTGAAATATGTACTACTATCTTCTAAAAATCCATGAATTTTGTAAACAACAGAGAAATCACCCAAGCTTGTTATATACACGTAAGGGTCAGATAACCCAGTTTCTTTGGCTGCATCTCTTAAAGCTCCCTCAATTTTTTCACGGGATATGTCATATCCTAGCGAAACTGAGGCAGAAATGACGGTATTTGTCTTGCGTGTTAATTTAACAGGGTTGTTTGCGATGTAGAGATTGGGAATTGTAATAAAATTGCTGTCTTCCAGTTGAATTTCTGTGTGAAATATACTTTTTCTAATTACTCTACCATGCAAGTTCCCAATTTTTATCAGGTCTCCATTCCTAAAACGGTTCATGGAATTATTCATAATACCTGCTATCATGTTACCTAGAACTGTGGTTGAACTTAAAGCAATTCCCGCACTAATTATAATTCCGAGGAAGGCTAATATTTGTCCTTGTAGAGCTTTATCAATTGGCAAGACTAAAATAAATGACAATACACCAATAAGAACTAAGAAAAAAGCAATAGCTCCTTTTGTAATATTTCCATCAGATGTTGTTGATTTAATTCTTTTAAAAATCCACGAATTTAAAATCAGAAGGATTATTAAAACTAGTAATACAACTGTAGGTTCAATTAATGTTCCGAATATTTTTTGTATATGTTCCATCTTCAATTATATACTAAGTTTTTGCTTATAGGTGCTAACTTTCCTTTTTTAGGAGTTCGTATTTCTTCTGTTTTTCATGCCGTAGCTTAATAGTGAATTACTTCATATCGAAGTAAAAGTCAAACTTTCATGTTAACTCTTTTTTCCTTGTTTCGTGTCACTTGATTTTAATCAAAGAACTAAAATTAAACAATTTATGTTAGCACTAATCATTAACATTGTCAATTGTGTAATACAAAATAAAATTCTTGCCAGGTAAATTTTCATTCATATTTAAAACCATTTATGTTTTTTGAAATAATACAACATCGTGCCTGCTACAACCACCATTACACCCCACATAACAAAGTAGGCATTTTTAAAATGCAGTTCAGGTACATATTCAAAGTTGGTACCATAAATACCAGCAATAAAGGTTAATGGAATAAAAATGGAGGCAAAAATGGTTAACACTTTCATTACTTCATTTACCTTATTACTTAAGTTGGTATTGTATAGATTAATCAAGTCATTGGTCATTCCAAAATAGCTATCGGCTGCTTCAATCGCTTGTTCTTCGATATCATATAATTCCTGATAAAATACTAAATGTTCTTCGCTAATTATTTCAGATTTAGCTCTTAATATTCGAGTAAGAACTTCTTTAAGTGGTTTTATTGATTTTCTTAAATAGGAGATTTCAGTTTTGTATCTAAACAAGGTCTTGCTAATCTCTTTTGTAGGATTATCCAGTTTCTCTTCTAAAGCTTCAATATTTAAACCGATTTGTTCAAGATTTATAAGGTAATTATCTACTAAACTATCGGTTAAGGCATAAAGCAGATAATCTGTTTTCCTTTGTCGAATTTTACCAAAACTACTTCGAATACGATTACGAACAGGCTCAAAATGGTCACCGATTTGTTCCTGAAAACTAATCAAAACATTTTCAAGTAGTATAAATGAAATTTGCTCTACGGATACTTTGTTATCTTCCTGATTATAATAAACAGCTTTTGTAATAAGGGTAACAGAATTGTTGTCTTCAAAAAATTTTGCTCTTTGTCCTGTATTTAAAATATTCTCTAATGCCAATGGTGAGATTTTAAAATGTTCACCAATCTGCTTTATCAATTCAGTATTATGAAGTCCATCAATATTTAACCAATTGTTCTGGGTATTATTTATGTTTTTTAGTGCTTCATCAATGGTTTCAAATTCTGTTTCAGTAATTGTTTCTTTTGAATACTGAAACAACCTTATTCGGGTATCGTCCATTTTTTGCTTCCCCATAAATATGAGGCTTCCGGGTGCTGCCCCTTTCGCCTTAACTCTACTTTTTAAAAAACGTGCCATAATCATTTAGTTCTATATGGTTTAAAATTCATTGCCGAAGCGATATTCTTAAGAAATACGCAGGAAAAGGTTAATTGTTATCGCAAAATTTAGGCATCCAAAGTTTAAAATGAATACTCTATTTGTACACTTTAAAACCAAATTGGAATATACCATCTCTGTGTTTGGTATTACCAAAAACAAAGACCAATGAAATTACCATTATTAATATAACAATATCAACTTTTACCAGTAGTTCTTCTTTTACAATTTAAACTACTGGCATTATAATTTTTAATCTCAATAATGTCAGCAGGTAAATATATTTCAGCGTTGTTTAATGCATCAATGATCGCAATACTTATTTTTGATTTTAAAACCAGATGAAATCCCTTATTTTTTGATTTAAATGTATCAATCCAGTAAAAAACATGAAGACTAACGGTACTTACATTTAGTTCATCAATAGTTACCAGTGGCTTTTTCTCTCCTCGCAAAACTTCATCCATCGAAAGCATAACTTCTTCCACAGACTTAATAGCTTTTTCAAAATTTGTATTGTAGTCCAAACCAATTACAATTTCATAACGTAAGTAACCATCAATTGTGTAGTTAGTTAATGGTGACTTAATTATCTGCGAGTTAGGAATAAAAACATCTTTACCATCTAAGGTCTTAACTGATGTAACTCTTAAATCAAGGGCATACACATAACCAATCGTTGTATCCAACTCTATTAAATCACCTATTTTAAATGGACTTTTAAAAGCCATCAAAATTCCGGAAAGGAAATTCTCGCCAATGTCTTTAAAAGCAAATCCTATAATAAATGTTGTTATACCTGCACCTGCTACTATGTGGGTAGCAATACGACCTAGTCCAACAATATGGAGAAAAAATATGAAACCAATCAGAGAAAAAATGAAGGCAATTACTTTTCCAAAAAACTCAGCGAGTAATGGATTTTTAGTTCTAGGTTTTATACGTTTAGTGATAATACTTTTAAATAGCCATGAAATTAAAACAAAAACCAACAGGATTAAAAGCCCCAAACCAACCTGAGGGATGAACATTAAAAATGAATCAAGCAACTCATTTAAATCTTTCATTACAATGTATTTAATTCATAAATTTAAAAGTATTTTTTGTATTAAACTAATTTATGAGTGCAGCTTAATTATAGTCATTTGACAATCCATTTTTTTATATTTGGATTTGTTGATTAGCTTCTAAGTATAGAGAATCCGCTAATAAGGAAACTCCCAACAATAATTAATATTAAAGACTCATTCCCCGATCTCTATTCTTCACCTTATATTTCATAGCTGGTTCCTTTTTACGCCGATTAGTTCGCTCAATTAACCGATTTACATCCCTCGCCCATTGAGCTAACTGAAACTCGTCAATCATGGGTGAGGATATTTGCAGTTCTCTTTCAGCACTTTGAGAATGATGAAATCGTGGCCGCTCTTCAAATTCAGAAAGTCTTATCGGATAACGAACCGGACTTCCATTTTCATCTGTTATTAAGACTACGTGTCCTCTGCCTGATCTCCGTACCTCTGCATTAAAAAGCTCCAGCGATTTATCGTAAAGTTGTTTTGTTGAGATGGATTCTATTTGGTTTAGCTGATAAAATAAACTCTCCAGGTTATGTTTGAGATTTCTGCTACCTGCAGAAAATTTCAGATTAGAAACTAATTGAAGTATACACAATTTGAGGTTTCTTTATCTTCAGTACTGGCTTGAAGCTGGAATCCTGATGATCCAGAATATAATCAACTGCTTTTTGAGCTAAACCGGAAGCCATTACGATGAACTTTTTATCACTCTTTAGCTTCTTTAACCAACCTAGAATGTAAGCAGTACTGTTTTCAGCTGTTATGTTTTTTGACTCCTCAATAACCACATAATAAACTACTTACACATACTACAACAAGGTAACAATCCTATAAAGAAAAGATTATTCCCCTAGATATAAAAAGACTCGAAGTTCGAGCATTTCCATTTTTCACCCCACTTATTGTATATAATACAATTTTTTATAATTTTGACTCCATAACGTGTAAGCATGTAAGGATCAAGAACGAAACTATCTGCGAAGCGTTAATAAACCAATACAAATAAACCTAATACGATGAACAAATTATTTCTACTATTTTGCTCGGTTGTACTATTACTGCCTTTTGCTCTCAACGCACAAGAATATAATCTGTCTTCTTCCGGCAATCTCCAAAAATGCCCTTCTTGATAGTAAAGCCAGGGCAACAATATTTGCCATTATGCTAAAACCAAAACTTAACTAAAATCGAAAATAAACGAGTCATATCCGGGATAAGAAACAGGGATCTGGTCATTTTTGAGGAACTGTTTTTTAATTATCATGGTCGACTGGTATTGTTTGCCAACAAGTTTCTTGGTGATATGCAGGTGTCACGCGATTTGGTACAGGATGCCTTTTTTGCTTTATGGGAAAAAGCTGATCAACTGGAAATTAATCAATCACCCAAAGCTTATTTATATCAAGCGGTTAAAAATAGTTGTTTGAATTACAACCGTCATCTATCAATTAAACAATCTGCTGAAGCTGAAATTCAAAACAAAATTTCGAAACTTGAAAAGCAGGTTTACAAAAATTCAGATAGCCCCTATTATAGTTTAATAGAGCTGGAACTTGAGGAAAAAATCAACGAAGTGATCGAAAGTATGCCCGATAAATGTCGTGAAGTTTTCAAGCTCAGCCGTTTCGAAAACCTGAAAAACAAAGAGATAGCAAAAAAGCTTAATATCTCTGTGAAAACAGTTGAAAAACATATTTCAAAGGCTCTCTTTATCCTTCGCTGCAATTTGGCAGATTATTTAGGAGTACTGTTGATGGTCTTAATTACAAAGCTTTGAAAGCGGGTTCAAAGCATAAAGTTCAAGGCTCTATAAAAAGGTACCATAAGCATCCCGTTTTCAATCTTCTTCTTTTGAACTATGAATAAAGAACCTCGCCCGGAACACTGCGCGAAACAAGGCTTTGAAAGAATCTGCTTTGAAGTTTTTAAAAAATATTGAAGAAAAGGTAGGGTTGTCAACAACTTAAGTGTCACAGTAATATACAATAGAAATAATGCAGGAAAAGCAATCTATAAAATCATTAATAATAGCAAAACTTGACGGTGAAATTAGTCTCCAGGAAAAAGAAAGGCTATACAACTGGATGGCAAAATCGAAAAAAAACACCCGCTATTATACCGAAATAAAAGACTTATGGGAAGCCTCTTTGGCCAATGCATCAGAAATTGCCAAAACTTCCCAAGAATGGGAACGCTTTAAAAACCGGATTGCTGCCCACCCAAACAACATAGAGAAAAGGTTACGCATAGTTACATGGACCAGGGTGGCAGCAATTTTGGCTTTAGGCTTACTAATTACCAATTTAGTTAAGCCTTATTTTAAACCAGCAGTGCCCGTTTATATGACTTCTATTGCACCGGCCGGATCAGTAGCACAAACCATTTTACCCGACGGAACAATGATATATTTAAATGCCGGCTCTGAAATAAAATACGATGTAAATGCAGAAAGTAATTTGCGTGAAGTGTTTATTGATGGCGAAGCTTGGTTTGATGTGGAACGGAACGAAGAAAAGCCTTTTATTGTACACACGCCCTATTACGACGTGAAGGTACTTGGAACCCAGTTTAATGTAAAAACCTATAAAGACGAGGAGACAGTTGTCACTACACTAGAAGAAGGTTCTGTTCAGGTGCTTTCAACCGAACAGTTCAAACTACAGCGAAACGTTGTTTTAAAACCCGGCGAACAATTGGCGTACAATAAAACCAATAAAAAACTCTATATCGAAGAAGTAGATACCCGCCTGTTTACCTCCTGGAAGGACAATAAGCTCATATTCCTGAATATGTCTTTTGCCGATCTGATAAAACTGTTGGAAAGAAAATTTGGGGTAAATATTGAAGTCATTGATAAAACGATCCTTGATGAACATTACACCGGAACAATTAAAAATGAAACCATCCTCGAAATCCTGAACATTATTCAACATACGCACCCAATAAAATACGAAATAAAAGGTCAAAAAATAATCATTCAAAAAAAATAGGAGGAAACATATGACATAAACTAAACCAGAACAAAACAAAAGCCGAAAGATGCGCTAACATCCAACGGCTTTGGAAATAAATTAAATGGTGCGCTAACACCAATAGTAATAATTTAATATCAAAGCAAATTTATGAAAAAAAAAGCTAAACCATGTTATCCGGGCACCGGATGGCATAAACTATTTCGAATTATGAAATTATCTGTGATTCTACTTTTTGTTGGCATGATGCAGGTAACGGCATCGGTTTATTCGCAAACAACAAAGTTATCGGTTGATGCCCATAATCAAAAAATTGTAGATGTACTAACAACTATCGAAGAGCAAAGTGAATTCCGGTTTTTTTATAAAAATGAACAAGTTGATGTTAACCGGAAAGTAAACGTAAACATGGAAGACAAGTTAGTGGAAGAGGTTCTTGATAATATTTTTGCGGGGACCGACGTAACTTACAAGTTTTTTGAGGATAAGTTAATCTTATTATCAAAAGAAGGTGAAATTGAAAAAGATGAAGAAATTCTGTCGCAACAACAAAAGACTGTTTCAGGATCTGTTAAAGATGAAACCGGTGAGCCATTGCCAGGAGTAACTGTTATAATAAAAGGTACTACACAAGGAACGGTTACAGACATGGATGGTAGTTATAACCTCCCAAATATCCCTGAGAATGCTACGCTCATATTCTCGTTTGTAGGGATGACAACCCAGGAAATTTTTGTGGGCAATCAATCTACTGTAAACGTTACGTTAAAAGTTGATGCAATCGGCATCGAAGAAGTTGTAGCAATTGGATATGGAACCGTTAAGAAGAGTGATGTAACCGGATCTGTGATTTCAGTTGATTCGGAAGATATGATGAAACGAAATCCGGTTAACATCGGACAAGGATTACAGGGAGTTGCTGCCGGAGTATCAGTAATCCGCAATTCAGGCGATCCTTCAGGCGATGCTACGATTCGTATTCGTGGTGTTGCTACTGTTAATAACTCTGCCGATCCGCTATTTGTGGTTGACGGCATGCAAGTTGGCTCAAGTATCGAGTTTCTTAATCCAAACGATGTAAAATCAATAGAAGTTTTAAAAGATGCCTCTGCAACTGCCATTTATGGTGCCCGGGGTGCAAATGGGGTAATTCTTATTACCACGAAAAAAGGATCGAACGGACCTACCAATATTAAGCTGACAGCAAATTTTGGCGTACAAACACTCGCCAATAAGTTAGATATGATGAATGCAGAACAGTTTGTTAAAGCAGCACGACAGGCAGCCGCAAACGATGGAAATATATTAACAAACGATGCATGGATTAACTATGATAAAGAGCTGAATAGTATTGACTGGCAGGACGAAATGACTCAGGTAGCCCTGCAACAGAATTACAATGTAAATGTTTCCGGGGGAAGTGAAAGCACTCAGGCACTTATGTCGGTGGGCTATTTAAATAACGATGGAATTATTATTAATTCCAACTTCAAACGTATTACAGCCCGTGCCAATATCGATCATAAAATAAAAGATTTTATTCGTACAGGCATTAACCTTTCTTTCATGCGTAATGAGCGTTATGGTGGCGGCAACCTTCAGAACTATGCGGCTATCATTCCAACAATGGACGACGTTGACGAGAACGGAAACTTACTAAATGTTCCGGTTCAATACCCAGATGGGACCTGGGGCCATTTTAAACGCGAAGGTAACGGCGACACCAATAAAGGACAGGACAATCCGGTTGCGCAGGCAGAAACCCGCGACAGTAAGAACTATAGCAACAGATTGGTTACAAATGCTTATCTGGAATTTGATATTGCAGAAGGTCTTGTATTTAAAACAATTGGAGGTTTAAACTATTCTGGTGGTTCCTATCATGGTTATAATATGAAACATGACCGCACCTATTTGTCAATAGACCGACCTGATGAGTTCAATATATCACAGTATCAAAACATTTCATATTCAGTGGAAAGTTACCTGACTTACGATATTAAAATTGACAACAAACATCGCTTAAACCTTATGGCCGGACACTCTGTATCAAAATATGTACCGCAGGACATCAATGCCAGTGCACTGGATTTCCCTGCCGAAACAATACGGAGAATAGAACTGACAAATAACACAAGCTCAATTAACGCTGGTGGAGGATTGGGAAGAGAATCGCGTGGCCAATCGTTTTTTGGGCGGGTAAATTACTCCTTACTGGACCGTTATTTATTCACAGCCACAGTTCGTAAAGACGGATCATCAAATTTTGGAGCCGGTAACCGTTACGGAACTTTTCCTTCAGCTTCGTTAGCCTGGCGTTTAACCGAAGAAAATTTTATGAAGGATAGTGACTTATTCAGTAACATAAAATTACGTTTAGGTTGGGGACAAACCGGTAACGCAGGTAATTCTACAAACCTTTCGGTTGATCAGCTGTCTTCAAACAGAATCGCTTATTATCATTTTGTGGATGGTAGCGAATCTATTGCTCCGGGTCTTGCTCAGGTTCGAGAGATAGACACCAATTTAAAATGGGAAACCAACGAACAAACCAATATCGGTTTGGATTTAGGTTTTCTGGATAATGGCCTCAATTTTTCATTTGATTATTTTATCAGAGATGCGAAGGATCTGTTATTAAACCGTCCGTTACGTCCTTCAACCGGATATATTGATATATACACAAATGCCGGACACATAAGAAACTCAGGATTTGAGTTTATGGCATCCTATCAAAAACAGATGGGAGACTGGGATATAAATATCCGGCTAAACGGTGCAACACTTAAAAATGAGGCAATTGATGTTGGTAACGATATCTACTTTAACGAAGATGTTGCAGATGGCGATTATTGGGATCGCTACTCGTTAACCAGAAACGGCTATCCTGTGGGATCATTTTATGGCTGGCGTGTTGACGGAATTTTCCAAAACCAAAGCGAAATTGACGCCTTGAATGCAAACGTTGATCCTGAAAACAATAGTGGCTATTATCAATCAGCAAGCACGCAACCAGGCGATTATAAATACAAAGACCTTAACGATGACGGATGGATTGACGATCAGGACAGGGAAATCATTGGTGATGGTTACCCTACACTTAATTTTGGATTGAACCTTATTTTAGCTTATAAAAACTGGGATCTTAATTTATCGGCTTATGGAGTTTTAGGACAGGAAATTTTGTCTTATGCCTATAAAAACCAAACAAGTATGTACATAGCCGCAGGAGGTTATCGAAATGTTCTTGTTGACTATGCACAAAACGCATGGTCCGAAAACAATAAGAATAATGAATATCCGCGACTTACAAAACAGGATGCCAACCACAACGGACAGGTTTCAGATGCTTTTATTAAAAACGGAGACTTTTTAAAAGTTCAAAACCTTCAGGTAGGTTATACATTCCCGAAAAGCAATATTCAAGGCCTGAAAATGGAAAATCTGCGCTTATTTGCCAGTATTGAAAACCTGTTTACCATAACCGGTTATGATGCCGGAGATCCGGAAATTGGTACAAGCAAAGTATTACAAACAGGTTTTGACGGCGGTCGTTATCCATTTCCTCGTACATACGTATTCGGACTTAGTTTAGGTTTCTGATAACATTCTTAAAAAATAAATTATGAAACGAGCATATAAAATAATTACATCTAAGAGCGTAATTAAAACAAGCGAGTTCCATACTATACCTTTTAAAATAAACAATTTTAATAGTATGAAAAAAATATATAAATATATAATTAGCTTATCACTACTGGCTGGGTTATTTTCTTGTAGTAATGATTTTCTGGAAATCGATCATTACGATATTCTCGAACCCTCTGCAATGTTTAGTAGTGAAGAAACGATACTTCAGGGATTAAACGGTGTTTACGATATGTTTTATCCTGAATGGCGCGATGCAACTGATGTTCAAAAAAGCTGGAACATTAAACCACAGCTTGCCTTCTCAAATTATCCGGCACTCGACTGTCAGGCATCCGGTTGGGATAATGAATTTACGCGCCACGAATGGCGGGCCGATAAAGATATGTTCTACGAAGGTTGGAAACAAGCCTACAAAGCTATTGACCGTGCAAACCGTTTTCTTTCAAATTTAGAAACTACAGACCCTTCTGTTTTTGAGGATGGGCAAAACACTAAAAGTATAATAGAGGCTGAATGTAAAGCAATCAGGGCTTTCTTTTACTCGTGGTTGGCGCAAAATTTTGGCCGTATCCCAATGTTAGTGCCGGGCGAAACGTATTCAACTTCTCCGAGCAAACCTCGTGCAGAAAGTACAGAAGGAACCTGGGCATTAATTATTGAAGATTTCGATTTTGCGGCGAAAACATTAGACTGGCAACCTTGGAATGATCAATACGGAAGAATTACCAGAGGAATGGCAAAAGCCTATCTCGCACAAGCGTATATGTATGTTGATCGTTTTGATGACGCCAAAACCGAGTTAAAAGATATTATCGACAGCGACGTATATGCACTAAATCCTAGTTTCGGACAAATTCATATGGAAGATAATTTTTGGGATTCTGAAAGTGTTTGGGAGGTTTCTTATCCTCATTTCGGGAACCTGAACTGGGGGGCAGATGGCCAAACTGACGCCTTATGGTGGCCAACCTATTTAACAGCAAGTCCTGAATATGGTGGCTGGGGATCACTTTATGTTTCTCACGAGTTTTGTAAATCTTTTGAAGACGGAGATAAAAGATTAAAATATTCAGTTGTTCAGAAGGGGGAAATCCACCCATTTACCGGACAAACAATTGGAGCCAGTGCAGGATTTGAAGGTGATTTTGTCTCTTCAGAGCGAATGCCAAATAATTTTAGTATTAAACTTTGGAAAAGGAAACCGGGTAGCGATGGTATTGTTATGAATCCGATTTCAGCAAAATGGATGCGCTATTCGGCTGTGCTGTTAAATTATGCTGAATGTTGTTTTGAAACAGGTGAAGCCTCAACAGGATGGTCTTACATTAACCAGATTCGTAACCGCGCATGGGGAAATCTCGAAGTTGAGCTAAGCCAGGGAGATTACCCGATTGAATATAATACTGATGTAGTTGATGTACCCGAAGCAGAAAGTTATTATCAATCATACAAAACTCAAAAAGGATATACCTCGGATGTTTGGAAAGTAGCAATAACAATCGAGCGCCGACATGAATTCTTAGCTGAATATTCGTTCTGGTACGACTTGTGCCGGACAAACATGGCCGAAGAATTTTTGAATAATGAATATCCGAAAAATGAAGGTTATACTCAACGGAGTTTCGATTTTAATCCAAACCGTATGCTCTACCCTATTCCTACCGATGAAATCATTAAAAATGACGAAATCAGCCAGGAAGATCAAAATCCTGGTTACTAAATGAATAATGCGATGAAATAATAAAACTATCTTAAAGAGAAAATTCTCTTTAAGATAGTTTTAAATAATTATAAAAAATGAATATGAACAAACTATTCTTTATATTATACCTGTTTAGTTTACTATGTGTAAATAATCTTAGAGCACAGGAATTTAAATTAACGTCATCCGGTTATTTTCAAAATAACGGAGTTGATGTAATGGCTTTCGATGACATCTATCCTGAAGGACACCAGGGAGGTGTCTCTTTAATTATGCACGGAAACCGTGTGGCAACAAACGGTGATATTCGATTGGAGCCCACCCCTGGACAGTGGCAACCTGTTCCGAAACAAAGAGACCGGAAGCTTGACCCGACGACGAATACAATTACCGCGTCGTTAAGTTACCCTGATTCTTCACGGCACGTTACGGGCTTCAATCCGATCATCTATCCTGACCTGGTATTTAATTATAAAGTTAATGTAGTTGGAAAAGGTGGTTCGGTTATCGTAACTGTTGACTTAGACCGGCCAATCCCTCAGGAATATATTGGTAAAGTAGGTTTTAACATGGAGCTTTTCCCCGGAACCTTGTTCGGGAAACCCTGGATTATGGACGATATGACAGGGATTTTTCCGCAACAACCTAACGGGCCAACGCGTTACGAACCGTCTAATCATAAACATCAGGGCAATTTTAATCCTGATGGAGAAGCTTCTGTAGAACAGCTCGCCGGAAACGGATACAGCCCGATAATTGCAGATGATATCGTATCTGAACCTTATGCAGTTGGGCATAACTTTGTAGTTCGTCCTGATGATCCTTACAATAAATTCACCATTGAAAGTAAAGGAACGGAGTTGAAACTCTATGACGGAAGAATGAATCACAACAATGGATGGTTCGTTGTCAGAAGTGAAATTTCTGCAGGTAAAACCAAAGAAGTTGTTAAGTGGGTGATTACACCAAATGTAGTAAACGACTGGCACTATAAACCTGTTGTACAAACTTCTCAAATTGGTTACCAAACCAATCAACAGAAAGTTGCTATTATTGAACTCGACAAAAGAGAAATTAAACGTGAAACCCCTACCCTGGTGCAAATTACGGATTCAGGTGAAAAGGAAATATTGAAAGTTGCCGGAGAAGAATGGGGGCAATTTCTTCGCTACAATTACCTGAAATTTGATTTTTCTAAGATTAAAAAAGCCGGACTTTACCAGGTTCGTTATGGGAATTCTGTTTCTTCGGTTTTTCGAATTGCCGACGACATTTATGACCGGGGTGTTTGGCAACCTGTATTAGAATATTTCTTACCGGTTCAAATGTGTCACATGCGTGTAAACGAGAAATACCGGGTTTGGCATGACGAATGTCATTTGGACGATGCCCGCATGGCTCCGGTTAATTTTAACCACATTGACGGCTATGCACAAGGACCTTCAACTCTTACAGATTATAGTCCGGGAGATGTTGTTCCGGGCTTAAACATCGGAGGCTGGCACGATGCGGGCGACTTTGATCTTCGTGTTGAATCTCAAGCCGGAGAGTCTTACATTTTAGCACTGGCATACGAAGCCTTTAATGTGAATTACGATGTTACATCCATTGATCAAAATAAACACCTTACTGAAATTCATCAACCCGATGGTAAAAACGACCTGTTACAACAAGTTGAAAACGGAGTACTTACTGTTGTTGGCGGATACCGTTCTCTGGGACGACTTTACCGCGGAATTATATGTAACGGCCTGCGCCAATATGTAATGTTGGGAGATGCTTCGGCCATGACCGATAATAAAATTGGAAATGTAGATGACCGTTGGGTATTTACGGAAGACAACCCTCGCAGGGAATTAACAACGGCTGCCCAAATGGCTGCTGCTTCTCGTGTATTAAAAGGATTCAACGATACACTAAGCGCACAGGCTCTTGATTGTGCAAGAGCTTTGTTCGACGTTACCGAGATAAACGGACGTTCTAAGTCGGCCAAAGTTCATGCAGCTGCCGAACTTTACCTGACTACCAGTGATGATAAATACAAAAATTATCTGCTTTCTGAAACTGAATTTATTACTCAGGCGATCAGCTCGGTTGGCTGGTATATTGGCCGTGCTGAAAAAAAGATCAACGATGCAGACTTTACAAAAGCAGTGCGTGAGGCAATGATCACATTACGCGATCAGATTGAGGAACAAGGCACAGAAACGCCTTATGGTATTCCTTATCGTCCTCATATTTGGGGAGCCGGATGGAATATTCAAGCATTCGGTTTTAATCAATATTTCCTACATACCTCTTATCCCGACATCTTCAAATCAGAATACATTTACAACGCACTGAATTTTATTTTAGGCTGTCATCCCGGTTCGAATACCTCTTCCTTTGCTTCAGGAGTTGGAGCCTGTTCTGCTACCGTTGGATATGGATTAAACCGTGCTGACTGGTCTTATATTCCGGGCGGAGTGGTTTCCGGAACGGCACTTATCCGACCCGATTTTCCTGAGTTACTGGAATTTCCATATTTATGGCAACAGGTAGAATATGTACTTGGAGGTGGCTCTTCGCATTATATGTTTTTGGTTTTGGCTGCTCAGCAATTACTTGATGAATAAAAAGCAGCAATGAAAAAAGTATTAATCATATTCATAAGTTTTACTGTGCAGATGTTTTCGTTAGCATCTGCACAGGTTGCTACCAATGAAAAGATATCCGTTTTGGTCAATGAATCGGTACAGGATCTAAAAAACAACACACTACCTTTCTGGGAAAAGAATACACCAGACCCCCAGGGAGGTTTTTATGGTAGGGTTTCAAACGATGGCACAGCCTTGCAAAATGCTCCGAAAGGAGGAGTTCTGAATGCCCGTATATTATGGACATTCTCGAAAGCTTATCAGCTGTTTGGGAATGAAAATTACAAGGAATTAGCAGACAGAGCGCAAAGCTATTTTCTGATGTATTTTATTGATCAGGAATACGGGGGGACTTATTGGACGATAAATGCTGATGGTACCCCACTAAACGCAGAAAAACAAACCTATGCAATTGCCTATGCCATCTATGGACTAGCAGAACACTATCGGGCAATTGGTAACAAGGAAAGCTTAAAACAGGCAATCGAACTATACCGTACTCTGGAGAAAAGGGCTTTTGATCCTCTTAACGGCGGCTATATAGAATCTTTTTCTCGTAATTGGGAAACTCCCGAGCGTTTTGGTTATGATGGCTCTGGCATTGCAGCCAAAACCATGAATACACATTTACATGTTCTGGAAGCGTATACACTACTATACAAAGTATGGCCCGATAAGGAATTGAAAAAGCAATTAACCGGACTTATCAATTTGTTTTATGAAAAGATAATAGACCAAAAAACAGGACATCAAAAGCTTTTCCTTACTATGGAATGGGAAAACCTGGAACACATTGATTCGTACGGTCATGATATGGAACTTTCCTGGTTGCTTTTTGAATCTGCCGAAGCAATTAAAGATAAAACACTCATCCGCCGAACAGAAAAAATGGCTCTTAAGTTGGTAGATATTCAAATGAAAGAAGGCTGGAATCCGGATGGTTCATTACTTTATGAGAGAAATAACGGACAAATTCATGGAGGCTTGGAATGGTGGCCACAAGCCGAATCAGTTGTAGCTTTTTATAACGCCTGGCAAATTAGTGGAGATGAAAAATACCTCGATGCAGCGATAAAAACCTGGAGCTGGATAAAAAACAACTTAGTTGACACCAAATATGGAGGTTGGTACGGAGGTGTAGGCCCAGATGGCAAACCGAATTTAGTCCGACCAAAAGTTAGTTTATGGAAGTGTCCGTATCACAACAGCCGGATGGCCTTTGAACTGTTTCAAAGAACTCAATAATTTTCAATAAACTTATTATAAACCAATAAAAACCTAATTATGAAACAAATTTTCACTCTGATCATTTTGATCGGAATTACGCTTCTCTCGCAAGCGGGGAATTACAAAAGTTATAAAGTATCAGTTTATGTTCGGGCCTACGAGGTGGAAAAAATGAAAGACCTAAACTGGCTCGACTCCACCTGGACTATCATTTCTGATCAGGCAAAAATTGACAAGATTTACCTGGAAACACACCGCGACCTGTTAATCGTTCCGGACGAAACACTGGAACAGGCAAAAAAATATTTTTTGGACAAAGGTCTTGAAGTTGGAGGTGGAATTACTTATACAATTGATGAATCAAACAGTTTTGAAACCTTTTGCTATTCAAATCCTGAACATCGGGATATTGTACAACAAATTGCAGAACATACAGCCCGGCATTTTGATGATTTTATTCTTGACGATTTCTTTTTTACCAGCTGCAAATCGGATATTGAAATTGAAGCCAAAGGCGATATGAGCTGGACAGAATACCGCACAAAGCTAATGACCGAAGCAGGAATGGACCTGGTTATTAAACCTGCAAAAAAAATCAATCCAGATGTAAAAATCATTATCAAATACCCTAACTGGTATGATCATTTCCAGGGATTGGGTTTCGACCTGAGTAACGGACCGACAATGTTTGACGGCGTATGGACAGGCACCGAAACACGTGATCCCTCTTCGGCACAACACTTGCAAAATTATTTAAGTTATAACATCATTCGCTATTTCAACAACCTACGCCCAGGTTTTAACTTTGGAGGCTGGGTAGATTCTGGTGGTTCAGGCATGGGGATGGACCGCTATGCCGAGCAACTCTGGCTAACTATGTTTGCCAAAGCACCCGAAGTTATTTTGTTTGCCTACCACCAATTGCTCGGAACAGAATTACATACAGAAATACACCGAACTCCCTGGCAGGGAATGGGAACCAGCTTCAATTATGATGAAATGATGAAACCTGTTCAAACGCCAAATGGAAAAACCATCACCCCATCAACTATTGCGCGGGTTGCCGGTGTAGCTTTGCAACAAGTTGATGATGTTGTAAGCAAATTAGGAAATCCTGTTGGCATCAAATCATATAAACCGTTCCATTCGCTGGGCGACGATTTCTTGCAAAACTATCTTGGTATGATAGGACTTCCGATGGATATGTACTCAGATTTCCCAACCGACCAGCAGGTTGTTTTACTTACCGAACAAGCCAAATACGATCCGGACATTGTAAATAAAATGAAAAAACAACTCCATAAAGGAGGTGATGTAGTTATTACAAGTGCTTTGTTAAAAGCTATTCAGGAAGATATTGCTGACATTGCTGAATTACGTGCTTCGGATTTAAAAGCCCTTGTGAATGATTTTGGATATGCAGGAGAAATTTATAAAGATATTCTTATCACCCAAGTTAAGTATCAGACTAACGATGCCTGGGAAATAGTAAGTGCCGGCAGACCGTTAAAAGGAGGAGTAAGTGGTTACCCAATGTTACTCAGGGCGAAGTATTCCAAAGGTAACCTTTATGTACTAACAATTCCCGACGACTTTGGCAACCTGTATGATCTTCCTGCAGGCGTGCTAAATACCTTCAGACAAGTTTTAAGCAAAGATTTAGGTATGTATATTGAAGGACCATCGAAAGTTGGATTGTTTTTGTACGATAACAGTACTTTTATTGTAGAGTCATTTCGCGATGAACCGGTAACAATACAATTAGTGAGCTATGAAGATCTTTCTGAGATTAAAGATTTGGTCAGCGGGATTAAACTTGAAAAAATACAGGAGGACAATTCCGTACAAAACCGATGGAGAAATCCCCGGGAGACCTATAAATTTCGTATTACACTGATGCCCCATTCGTACAAAGTATTTAGAAAATATTAAATGCTGAGATTTGATGTTTGGCAGAAAAGTTCGCTGTCAAACATCACCTTGGTTTTTATTCCATATGATGAACAGCTTTTATCGTGTATGATGATTACTCATGAACTTGTAGATTTAGCATCCCTCACAGAGAAGGTGCTGATCGCCTTTTTTGGTATCTCAATTATTAACGACTCATTCCCCTACCTCTGTTTTTCACTTTATATTTCATAGTTGGTTCCTTTTTTCGTCTGTTACTTCGCTCAATTAATCGATTTACATCCCTCGCCCATTGCGCCAAATGAAACTCGTTGATCATGGGAGAAGCAACTTGCTGCTCCTGTTCAGCACTTTGAGAATGATGAAATCGAGGTCTTTCTTCAAATTCCGAAAGCCTGATCGGGTAACGAATTGGATTTCCAATTTCATCAGTAACAAATACAACATGCCCCCTTTCCGATCTTCGCACCTCCACATTAAAAAGCTCCAGCGATTTATCGTAAAGCAGTTTTGATGATATGGATTCAATATGATTTAGCTGATAAAATAAACTCTCCAAGTTCTGTGTAAGGTTTCTGCTACTTGCAGAAAATTTCAGATTAGATTCTACCTGGTTCTGTTCTCTAGTTAAATCATACTTTTGTTCCAGGGATTTGATAAAGCGTTGTGTTTTCTCCTTCTCATAATTGTCTTTAATCTTTTTTCCAGTCTGGCAATCAATCCGGGTAGAAACAATGTGAAAGTGCGTCCGGTCAATGTCTGAATGTTTGTAAACAAAATAAGGCTGATTTCCATAACCCATATGTTCCATCAGGTTTACAATTTCGGTGCGGATTCCCTTATCTCCCATTTTTACCAAATCCGTTACGGTTGGATTCACAGAAATATGCAAACCTTTCTTTTTCACCCGAGTGTTTCGCTCCTCAATCTCTTTCAGAATATTCAGCCGGTCGTGTTTTGTTCCGGCAAAAGGATTTATGGTTGTCGTATTGCCGCTTTTATAAAAGTGTGCCTTTTTCTGCTCTACTTTCTTTTCGTTGTAAAACAAAGCATTTTGAGTATTGCCCGATTGATGGATTACGATGACCATGGTAAATCGTTAGCGCAGGTGTTTTTGTAAAAAAGCCAGGCATTGCATCATCATTTGAAAAGCCTGTTTTAGTAGATGCCGGTCATTATCTCCAACATTGTATGTAGAAAATGAATTCATCTTTTTAGAAAGCTGGTTCAGGTTTACACCAATCCTATTCAATTCATAGTCCAGATTGTTCAACCGTTCTTTTGTCTCCGGATCAAAGTGTACTACTTTCATCGCTGATCTCCTAAACATGGCATAGCGTATATAATCACTCCGGCAGCCAAACTTCCCGGTACGCACCAAACTATCCAGTCGCTGCTTTTCCTCTTTGGTGAGAAGCAGCCGGATGATCTCGGTTCGTTTTTCGTTTTCCGGTAATTTTGGTCGCATAGTTTACTCTCGTTTTGCTTTTTTGGGGAGGGGACTGCATGCTAGTTTGGTCAAAACCAGGGGCTCCTGCCAGACAAGATACCGAAGGTTTTTATGGTAATAAAAACACATCTTGCAGTCCCCTCCCCCCGTAGTTATTTCTTAGTGACTTTTCGAGGTCTTCTCTGGTCGGAGTATTCCCAAATAGTATCCCTGAAAAAGTCAATTCTTGCTGAATTATTTTCTTCTGCTTTCGCCTTGCAGAGTGATAAAATTGAACATGGTTTTTAGTCGGTCACCAATCATCCCTCCGTAAAATTCATCGGATGAAAGGGTCTTGAATGTAAAATTTGATGTGGCATGAGTTATGGTTCCGACATCACTTCTGAGACTTAATAATTCAGAAATTGGACGACTGATATTTCCGTAATCCATCACCGTTTTTGATTCCCTTCCGAATTCATCGATGATTAAAGGTCTTTTGACAAACATTTCCATTGACTGCTCTTTGATCTGTTTCTGCAGCTGAACAGATTTAATAAACCGAAGTACCGGATAATTCAGATTCAGTTTTCTGACGATATGATTGTGAAGCATGGAATAGGTTTCGAGCAAAACGGTTTTGCCACATCCGTATTTTCCTTGTAACAATAATCCCTTTGTGAGATCGCCGGTGAAAGAAGAATTGCCGGTAACGTACCAGTAAAGTTGTTTTATCACTGGCTTGTTGTATTTGTCGATAACAAAATTCCGGTCCTGATTTCGTTGAGCCAGGCACATGCTCCCAAATGCTTTTATCATGTTTTGAAATTCAGGATATTCAAAAGGAAAAATTAATCGTCGCCGGCGCATTTTTTCTTTTTCACCGGCAATTATCTTTTGGGCATCGTTGAGCAATACATCACAGAATTTTTGCTTAGTCGAAATCACTTCCTGTGTGGACAAATCCTTTCCCTTTTCCATTCGTTTTTGTATTTATGTTTTTGTCTTTAGTATTTATATTATAGGGTGTGAGTCTAGGGTCAGACCTAAGTGCATACCTAGGTGTCAGAATCTGATACTTAGTTTTAACCCTAAATCCACCCCCGGGAACATAGTTTAACAATCCTGCTTCCTTCAACTGTCCACGGGCCGATTTCAGTACCTGCAACGAAATATTGGCATTGGCCGCCAGTCGTTTGTCGGCATATTCGATCCATTCCGGCCATCGTGATCGGTTGGCCACATGAAGCAGAAAGAAATACAACCGGGTCTCGTTTCCGGTAAAATTCAGCTGTTCATCCAATCGCCAGAAGTTGTTAATCAACTCAAACAGATTCATTGCCTCACACGATTGGGCCGCTTACTGAATGTTGCTTTTGCTTCGTTTTCGATCTCCTGCAGTGTTTTCTTTTTTCCACTGGTGATCCATTCCAGTAATTCGTCTTCGAAAAAGTAGAGTTGTTTTCCGTTTTTGTAACAGGGAATCATACGCTTGCGCACAAGGGTGTAAACGGTTGGTTTGGCTTTTTTGATAATCTTACAGGCTTGGTCGATTCCGATCGGAACACGTTTTTGATTTTCAACCGGTGTTTGGCCCTTTTCAACCAAAACTTTTAATTCTGCAACTTCGGTAACCAGGTGGGCTACGGCCTTGGGTAGGTTTTCAAAAGAAATTTCATTGACATCCATAACTCTATTTTTTAATCGTTATGAAGCAAATAAAGCCAGTGTTTTTTCTGTGTCGTAAAAACACAGAAGAAACACTTCAAAAACACGGGGAATGATGATTTTTATTTGTGCTTATTCTTCGGAAAGATTTTTCCTGATTTGAATAATACCTCTCTGCTCGTCATCTTTTAAATGCCGTTTAATGGTTTCGGTTTCCACATTACCAAGAATTGAGGGAAAGACTCTTTTGAGAAAGGCTGCCATTTGCAGCTGATTACCGGTCCTGAAATGGTTCCAGATATTCCAACCGAAATGATAAAGATCGATGCTGTTTAATTCTGTGACTTCTACCGATTGAATTTCGCTGATCCGCTTCTTCTCGGCATAAGATGTTATGTTCCGGGAAAGCAGGACTAAATCTTTATCGGAGGTATAGGGTGCAAAAACGGTTTGTGTGTATTGAATTGCGATCGCTTTGTTATTATTTTCCTGATCTGCGATCAGCTGTTTTTGCTTGGTCCTGATTTTATCGATCCTGGCCGAATCATTTGATTTTTTGATGGGCTCTGTTACTTGTTTCTCCTTTGGGAAAAACCGTTGCTTAATAAGAGTGAACAGGTCTTTAATGAAAATTGAAAGCAAACCATAAACCAAGACTCCAAACAAAGTAACAGCAACAAAAACAATGTTCGCAGTGAATTCATCTGCTCCAACACTTATGGCAAACATTCTTGCAAGAATGCCCAATATGATACACCCCAGTAAAACGGATAAATAAATTACGATATTTTCAAAATATTTGGAGTGCATCTCTTTTTATCAGTTGATTATAATTGGAACTATTGACTTCTGTAATACCGTGATTTTTATTGAATCTAACTAATGATATGTGTTTCTAACTATTGCAAGGTAACAAATGTAAATTGAATGTAATAAAAAGTGTTTGCTTTTTGAGTGTTGTTACTCAAGCCAGTAATTAATACCTGGGAAGTAAATAATCTGAATTGATTCTATTTGAACAAATAAAACATTCCTCAAAAGAAACGAAAAAAGGAAAAAAAAGAAAAGAAAGCCGGGGTGTTGACGGCCGTGGACAAAATGCAGGATTGCCACGGATACCTGTAAACAAACTAGGCCTACCTGCAATATTGCTAATCCGGGGCATTCATCTTGATCTTGCATTTTCCCAAGCGTGGGCTTTGTGGGGAGGCCGGCTATCTTAGGTTTCTTTTTTGTTTTTCCACCTGTAAAAGTTTTAAAACCTGTAAAATCGTTATTTGTGGGCGGGCTAAGGAAAAGTGCAGGACTGTAGTGAAGCGGAAGGATGGCTCTTTTACGTGCGGTACCTGAAGGCGTTTTTCTCTGTAACGGCGGAAAAAGCGACTGTTCTCCGTGAGTGAGCGAACGGGATCAGGGAGCGTTGGAGCCGGTCAGGGGAAATGGCCGCGGCACGGGAATATGCTGCAAAAACAATAATATCAGAATTCTTTTACAGACAATATATTATCTATTTTCGTTTATTTTTTGTATTTTTAGCTAATATTTTATCCATAATATGTATTCATTAGAACAAACACCTACCGAGGTTAGTAAAAAGTTAGCACAAAGATTTCGTACCCTGCGAAAGCAATCAAAACTATCTCAAAAAGAGATGGCAGAACGATCAGGTGTTTCATTGGGTAGTTTAAAGCGGTTTGAAAGAACCGGGAGAATTTCTCTTGAATCACTATTAAAATTAATGCATCTTCTGGGACGATTAAACGAAATCGATACTATTCTTTCAATAAATGAAAACCGGGAAGATATTGAAAAACTTTTTTCAAAATAATCTGAAAGTCAATGCCAGCAATAAAGAAAATAACAGTATCGCTGTTGCTCGAAGGAGATATAGCAGAAGTGGGAGAACTAGTATTATCTGATAGCAAAATCTATTTTAGATATAATGCAGATTTCCTAAAAAATGGCCTCAACCTCTCGCCTATCAAATTGCCATTTACCAATGATATTTTAAGTGCAGACAAAGAACCTTTTGACGGATTATTTGGATTATTTAACGACTCGTTACCAGATGGATGGGGACGTTTACTTCTTGATCGCTCACTAGCTTCAAAAGGAATCGACATAGCAAGAATTACACCTTTAGACCGGTTGGCATTTGTGGGCTCTACCGGTATGGGGGCTCTTACCTACAAGCCAGAAATGGAACCTGCTGAAGATACCGGTCTCATTCCTGAACTTGACATACTTGCTTACGAAATGAATCAAATCCTACAGGGAACAAGTTCTGATATTATTGAGGAATTATTTATTCTTGGAGGATCATCAGGTGGTGCCCGCCCAAAGGTTTTTGTTGGTTACAATCCTCATTCCAATGAACTGACTCATGGTTTCGACCATCTGCCAGACGGTTTTGAGGACTGGATTATTAAATTTCCATCATCGTCAGACAATCCGGAAATTGCCAAAATCGAATTCGCCTATCACAAAATGGCCTTGCAGGCAGGAATAAGAATGAGCAAATGCAGGCTGTTTGAGGGAAAATCAGGAAAGGTATATTTCGGAACAAAACGTTTTGATCGGGATTCAGGGAAACGTCTGCATACACATACGGCATCCGGAATTATGCATGACAATTTCAGAATGAGTACTATGGATTATGGCCATTTAATGGACTGTGCATTCCGCCTTGAAAAGCATGTAAATGCCTATAAAAAAGTTCTCAGGTTAGCCGCATTCAATGTTTATTCTCACAATCGCGACGATCATAGCAAAAATTTCTCTTTCCTGATGAACGCAAAAGGAGAATGGCAATTTGCCCCGGCTTACGACCTGACATTTTCGAATTCGGCCTACGGATTTCACAGCACCATGATAGCTGGAGAAAGTCGGAATCCAGGACGAAAGGAACTTTTGAAGTTGGCCGATCATTTTGGATTAAAAAAAGGCAATGTAATTATCGAAGAAGTTCAAGATGCAATTAACCATTGGCCGTCCATTGCCAAAGAATGCGGAATTTCAAAAACCAACATCCAAAATATCCAGAATGTACTGAATAAAATAATGGACTAACTTATATATTCAATGGTAAAGCATCTACAAATTAATCACTATAATTCTTCCGGTATCAGTACATGTACCACTAGCAGTACCAGATCTGATACAGGTAACATATCAGACTTTGTTCAAGATGGAGCAGAAGCAACTTTATGAGCTCTAAAGAATGTATTAAACTCTTTAAATTTGTCATTTATTGAGTAGTCTTACTACTCGTTTTTGTATTTAAAAAAAGCAATAGTGTGGTTATTCCTTTTCGCTTTTTTTTAGACTTTTCAAAATACAATCTCAAAAAAAAAACATGAATTAAAAATTGAATATCTGAAAAGCGTTCTAAAACTTTAATTAAATGAATCTGCTGAGCTAAAATGAAATATTGAAAGACTATTTCTTTAAGTTTTTGATGTCATCTAATTTTATGGCTTGTGCTGCTTTGTTTTTCTTCTCGTCCACCACTTTTGCATAAATCTGAGTGGTTTTTACATTCGTATGTCCAAGCATTTTACTAACCGTATAGATATCCGTTCCGCTTGATAATTGCAGGGTTGCAAATGTATGTCTGAAATTATGAAATGTGATCTTCTTTTTGATACCTGCAGCTTCAATCCAATTTTTTAACGGCCGCGAAATCCATGCCGGTCCCGGCAAATCGTCAAAGACTAATTGCTCTGGCGTTCCTACTTCCCCACAAAGCTGCAAGGCTTGTTCTGAGATCGGAGTGTACTCAAATCCTTTGGTTTTCTGTTGTGTAAATTGTAATCGCGCCTGATCTCCATCAACAATTATTTCATTCCATTTTAATTGCTGAATATCGATAAGCCTCAATCCTGTTAGAGCAGAGAAAAGCGCAGCTCTTTTAAGAATATCACGTTCACAGGGCGTGGCTACAAGTTTATTTAGTTCCTCTACGGTTAGGTATTCCCTACGAGATTCCTGCCATTGAATTCCTTTTATCTTAGCAGATAAATCACTAGCCAGATATCCATCAACAAAGGCCTGTTTAAGCGCTGCCTTAAAAACAGAAAAGTAGGTAGATGCGGAATTATGGGATAGCTTACCACCTTTGTTACCTCCCCGCGGTGCTGACAAGAGAAAAAGTCTGAAATTTTCAGCCAGACTTAAATTTAATTCTGAAAATAAAAGTGTATCTCCTGCATATAGTTTTAGGAACTCAATGGAACGTTCCCAATTTATTAAAATAGATTTCGAGCTATTTGAATGACGTTTATAAGTTACTTTGGTAAAGTAATCGATAAAATTCTGCTGCAATCGTTCCTTTTGCTCAGCCTGAGCGCTTTCGGTATCATTGTATAGATCCGCATGATCATATTCGCGTTGTCGGAGCTTACGAACGCCATCAGCATATAACATGCTTTCTCTATCAACTTCACTCTTACAAATAATTATTCCATTATCATCGCGTTTGGGTTTGTAGGTTTTTATTCCCTTGGCGTTGATCCGAGCATTCCCCTTTTTATTCCATACCACTGTAGTTACACTTCTATTAAGGTATTCCCGAATACGCTGAGGCGTTTTCTTACCTGGGACAAACACAGGATAACTCTCTAAATAAATGTACCACTCATTTCTATTTTCAGCCTTGCGAAGCCTAACGGTTACTTTAGTTTTTGATAATTGTTTCATGGGGTATTAGTTTATTTCGATTCGTAGATACTATCAATTTCTGTTTTGGGAGCATATACGTATTTCCCAATCTGCCGAATAGGAATGGAGAATTTACGAATATGTTTATAAACAGAACTAGCCGATATACCGAATTTTTGAGTAATCTCCCCAATCGTGTAACAATCTTCAGGCTCCAAGCGATATAGCTTTACCTTCGAATTCTTTTTAGTTGTAGATCTTTCTTTTTTAATCGGGAACATTTGCTCAACTGCCTTTCTTTCTATTCGTACTAGACGAGTTCCAAGATTGATTGCAGGTATTCGACCTTGACGCACAAGTCTATACAATGTACTTTTCGCCACACCAAAAAGGATTATTGCTTCTGGTACCGATAAATACATTCGGTCCTTTGGAATTCTTTCTGCCAATGCCTTTCGTTGTTCCTCTTTTTTCTTTTCTGCTTTTCTTTTTCGATAGGCAGTATCACTACAAGTTTTGGAACAGTAGACCGAGTTCACTGTTTTCGGAATAAAAGGCTCTTTACAAACCTCACAATTCTTCTGAATTTTGCTTATCACCATCTTTACCTGCAATTAAGTACTCATAAGTAGTCATAAGAACTCATAAGTTCCACTTCAACGCTAATTAAGTTCCGGTACAAATATGGCACTAATATAAGCTAAAAATACATGAAAAACAATTTAACAAAATCAAGCAACCACAAACAAAAAAACGCAGTAAGTCAGAAACTTACTGCGTTTTACTAATTATTGATTATCCTTAATAATCGTACCCTATTTGACTTCTTCAAAGTCAACATCAGTTACTTCGCCGTCGTCTTTCGGTTGGTCTTGAGCACCACCTTGTTGGCCGGCATCAGGACCTGGCTGTGCACCACCCTGCGCTTGCGAAGCATTGTACATTTCCTGCGAAGCGGCCTGGAAAACAGTGTTCAGCTCGTTCATTGCAGCATCAATTGCAGCCAAATCTTTTGAAGCATGAGCTTCTTTCAGCTTTTTCAATGCATCTTCAATCGGACCTTTTTTGTCGGCAGGCAATTTGTCACCGTATTCTTTCAACTGCTTCTCAGTCTGGAAGATCAAACTGTCAGCCTGGTTGATTTTGTCAGCAGTTTCTTTTGCTTTTTTATCGGCTTCAGCATTTGCTTCAGCTTCCGACTTCATGCGGTTGATCTCCTCATCCGAAAGACCTGAAGAAGCCTCGATACGGATTGACTGTGATTTACCTGTTGCTTTATCTTTAGCGTGTACGTGCAAAATACCGTTTGCATCGATATCGAAAGTTACCTCAACTTGTGGTACGCCACGTGGTGCCGGCGGAATTCCGTCTAAGTGGAAACGACCGATAGTTTTGTTACCCGATGCAATTGGACGCTCGCCTTGCAGAACATGAATTTCTACTGATGGCTGGTTGTCGGCAGCGGTAGTAAATGTTTCCGATTTTTTAGTTGGGATTGTTGTATTCGACTCAATCAACTTGGTCATTACACCACCCATGGTTTCAATACCTAATGAAAGTGGAGTTACGTCAAGCAGAAGAACGTCTTTTACTTCGCCGGTTAAAACACCACCCTGAATAGCTGCACCAATTGCCACCACCTCATCAGGGTTCACACCTTTTGAAGCTTCTTTTCCAAAGAATTCTTTTACTTTATTCTGAATAGCAGGAATACGTGTTGATCCACCTACAAGGATTACTTCGTCGATATCGCCTGCTGTCATACCTGCATTTTTCAATGCCTTACGACATGGCTCAATTGTGGCGTTGATCAATGTATCGGCCAACTGCTCGAATTTTGCACGCGACAATGTTTTCACCAGGTGTTTTGGAATACCATTAACCGGCATAATGTATGGCAGGTTGATCTCGGTTTGAGAAGAGCTCGACAATTCAATTTTTGCCTTCTCAGCAGCTTCTTTCAAACGTTGCAATGCCATTGGATCTTTGCGCAGGTCGATGCCTTCTTCGCTGTTAAACTCATCGGCCAACCAGTCGATAATTACCTGGTCGAAATCGTCACCACCAAGGTGTGTATCACCGTCGGTTGATTTTACTTCGAAAACGCCATCACCCAACTCCAAAATTGAAATATCGAAAGTACCACCACCAAGGTCGAATACCGCGATTTTCATGTCTCTGTCCATCTTATCCAAACCGTAAGCCAACGATGCAGCAGTAGGTTCGTTAATGATACGACGCACTTTTAAACCGGCAATTTCACCGGCCTCTTTTGTTGCCTGACGTTGCGAATCGCTAAAGTAAGCAGGAACAGTTACAACTGCTTCTGTTACTTCTTGTCCAAGATAATCTTCAGCTGTTTTCTTCATTTTCTGAAGTGTCATTGCCGAAATTTCCTGTGGCGAATATTTACGGTCGTCGATTTCAACACGTGGCGTGTTGTTGTCGCCTTTTACTACTTTATAAGGTACACGGGCAACTTCTTTTGATACCTGATCAAAAGTTTCTCCCATGAATCGTTTAATCGAGAAGATAGTTTTTGTAGGGTTAGTGATTGCCTGACGTTTTGCAGGATCGCCAACTTTGCGTTCTCCGTTTTCTACGAAAGCAACGATAGAAGGTGTTGTACGTTTTCCCTCGCTGTTAGGGATAACTACAGGCTCGTTACCTTCCATTACAGAAACGCACGAGTTTGTGGTTCCTAAGTCAATTCCGATAATTTTTCCCATTGTTATATTTTTTAAGTTTTTATTGTTCTAAAAATTTACGTCAGGAAATAATCAATGACTGTGCCACGCAAAAATCGGCGGAATGAATGTAAAATCTGACACACTATTGCCCCGCCGCAATAAAAATCCTGTCATATGTGGTGACAAAACGACAGAAATGAAGGATGAAGGATGAAGGATGAAGGATTAATGATGAAAGAGTAGTGATGAAGGATTATTCGTTCAGCAGGTGGCTTTAAAACAAAACAGAAAATTACCTGCTGAATTGATTTTTAGCTTAACATAAGAATTAATATTCGACAACTAAACCATGCCTGATATGACAACTAAATCATTACGAACTGAACCACAAAAAAGACTTCAATCGTTAGACGTACTGCGCGGATTTGATATGTTTTGGATAACCGGCGGCGGTGCTTTGGCAACTGCTATTTCGCAAATAACCGGTACCGACTGGCTGGGCGAACAAATGCACCATGCCGATTGGGCCGGCTTTCATTTCGAAGATCTGATTTTCCCGCTTTTTATGTTTATCGCCGGTGTTGCAATTCCATTTTCGATAAAAGCTAAAATTGAAAAAAACGTACCTAAGAAACGCCTGGCATTAAAAGCTTTGAAACGAATGGTCATTCTAATCCTCCTTGGAATTCTTTACAATGGTGTTTTCCAAAACGGATTTGCCAACGGCCGCATTGCCAGTGTGCTGGGGCAAATTGGTATCGGTTACTTTTTTGCATCACTTATTGTTATTTATTTCCATTCGTTTAAAAGCCGTATTTACTGGCTGGCCGGCATACTGGCAGGTTTCGGAATTATCCAGTTGCTTATTCCGGTGCCGGGAGTTGGCGCCGGAGTTCTTACACCCGAAGGATGCATAAACGGCTACATCGACCAGCTGTTTTTACCCGGACGGTTATACGGCGGAACCTTCGACCCCGAAGGTATAATGTGCAGCCTTTCTGCAACCGGAATTACCTTGATGGGCACCATTGCCGGCAACATTCTGCGAAACCGCAAAACTACCGACTGGCAAAAGATTGGCTACATGACTGCCACCGGAGTTGGGTTGATCGTTCTGGCGCTTGTCTTTTCTACCTTCTACCCCATCATAAAAAAATGCTGGACTTCAACTTTTAATATGCTTGCCGGTGGAATTAGTTTTCTGCTGATGGCCTTGTTTTTCCTTATTATCGACCACTGGAAAATACGCAGCTGGGCATTCTATTTCCGGGTAATTGGTATGAACTCCATATTCGTTTACCTTTTTGTGCGCATCATTGATATGCAATACATAACCGAATTCTTTTTCGGTTGGATTACCAAACCAATGGGCAATGCAGGTTCATTCCTAATGCTAATACTCGGCCTCGCACTAATTTGGGGATTACTTTATTATATGTACAAAAAGAAGATTTTCCTGCGGGTTTAAAAACTTCTATTTACATTTGTTACAAACAAACAAAGTTTGAGCACCTTACCGGAAAATATTATTATTGATTTTCTTCAGAAACATATAGCTGGAGTATACGCAGTGTATTTGTACGGAAGCTTTGCGAATGGAGTAACAACAGCTGAAAGCGACGTTGATTTGGCATTTCTTTCGGAAGCGCACATTACGAATGTAGCCAAATGGAAAATTCAGGAAAAGTTAGCTGCTGCCCTGAACAAAGATGTTGATCTGGTTAACCTGAAAGATGCAAGTGTTGTATTACGCAAAGAAATTGTAGAGAAAGGCCAACTCCTGTACTCTTCCGATCGATACAAAACCGAATCTTTCGAAATGACAACATTGTCGATGTATCTCGATCTGAATGAAACGCGGAAAGATATCTTAAACGATTACAAAGAAAAATATGGACGAGATCCTTCTAAATAAAAGCATCACCATCGACCAAACTACAGGAATTCGCCAAACTAATCCTTAATCATTTACATTAATCCTTTAAATTAATCCTTCCTAATATTTACTCCGGTAAATCGACAGTGAAAACTCCGGCCCGGGAACAACAAACTGTTCGCCATCGGCAATACGCCAGGCAGCGTTCAGTTTTACCCTCGACTTGCTATTCAGCTGCGTGAAATAAGCCACATAAGGAATAAAGTTATTGCTTAACGAACCCACCTCGTCAAAATTGTTTAGCTGAATACCGGGCACATAACGTATTCCAAAATCGAACTGCGTTTTCAGGTTGGGAAAATAGCTCCATCCCAGGTTAATATCTGCCGTTGCCCAGTCGCGGCTCACATTCGAGTTAACAAGGTGCTCATCAATATACTCCATGTCGGTTTTGGTGTAACGGTTATACACCAGTGCAGCCGAAAGATTACGGTTCCATTTTACATTTACATATTTTGCATTGTCGTACTGCATGTACCCGCCAAACAGAAAATCGGGCTCCTGGTTGTAATATTTAAAATGCGGACCAATTTCAAAGCGGTTTCCCTGATAACGCGGATCAAATTCGCTAAACTGCCACTCGGCACCCATCGATTCGGGCGAAGCCAGCACAAAAGTACTGCGGATAAAATCTACCACTTCCTCCATTTCTTTTTCAGGAACATGACCTCCCTTAAAATCGCGGTTGTGTTTTATATTGGCAATCACCTGTGCAAACTGTGCAATTTCGTAATCGGAAAACAAACGCCCCGGGTAATATTTTTCCAACAGGTAATGTGCGGTCATTAAATGGTTCATCGGGCTTAAACGCCCCGATCCCCAACCAACTTTAGCATTTAAACCGTAGCGCAGGCGATCTTTCGTATCGCTTTCGTCAACCGGCGTGGTTACACCCAGCGAGTCGGTGCTGGTTCCATCCAGATTTTGCTTAAACACCTCGTAACGCCCCCAGCCGCTAACATCAATTACGGTATAACTTTTTGCATCGTAATAGTAGCGGTAACTGTAATCGATATTCGCCGAAGTTCGTACACCGTAAAAATCCTGATCGGCAGTAATGTATTCTACTTTCGAGCTATCGATCCAATCGCCATAACCGCCATACGGACCAACTTCGAATCGCATATTCAAACGTTCCTGCTTGTAATCCAGCAAATTCCAATAGGTATTTTCAATCCTGAATTTGCCATTCAGTAAAGTCCGATCTTCATCAAAACGGCTTTCGTCGCTTAACAATTCTTCCGATTCTTTACTCACGCCCAAAATCAATCCCCAATTCAGTTCTCGCTTTTTAAACGATACCACATCGTTATTGATCTCAGGCTCTTGTGCATGAACCATAAAAACCGTAAATACTAAAATTAGAGGTAAATAAACTTTGGGGAATACGCTATTTAGTTTTCTCATTTTCCGACTTTGAAATTAGCCACAAAGAAAATAAACCTTCTGAAAACTACCCGCATAAACCGGTTAATAAAAGTTAAGCACCTGTTGTTAGCGAGCGAAAAAATAGCTGCTTTTGGGTAAAAATGAAAGGATTGGTTAATTTTGCTGTCTAAATTGAATACAAACAGACATGTCAGTACATAGTGAAGTGAGAAAAGTTACCACGCACCGTTTATCGGAAATGAAATTGCGTGGAGAAAAAATATCGATGTTAACCGCCTACGATTACAGTATGGCACAGCTGGTTGACGAAGCCGGAGTAGATGTAATTCTGGTAGGCGATTCGGCCTCTAACGTAATGGCGGGCCATGAAACAACGCTGCCCATTACCCTTAACGAAATGATCTTTCTGGGATCGTCGGTGGTACGTGCCGTAAACCGTGCGCTTGTGGTGGTCGATCTTCCTTTCGGAACTTACCAGGGGAACTCGCGCGAAGCCTTGCATTCAGCCATTCGCATTATGAAAGAAACTGCTGCCGACGCGGTAAAACTGGAAGGTGGTGAAGAAATAATTGAATCGGTAAAACGTATTCTTTCGGCCGGAATCCCGGTGATGGGACACCTGGGGCTAATGCCACAATCCATCCATAAATTTGGTACCTACACCGTACGTGCCAAACAAGATGCCGAAGCCGAAAAGTTGATTAGCGATGCCAAATTACTGGAAGAAGCGGGTTGTTTTGCCTTGGTATTGGAAAAAATTCCTGCCGCTCTGGGCGAAAAAGTTGCCAAAGAACTAAAAATTCCGGTAATTGGAATTGGCGCCGGTGGAGGTGTTGATGGCCAGGTATTGGTAATTCACGATATGCTGGGAATTACCCAACAGTTCTCGCCGCGCTTTTTACGCCGTTACCACAACCTGGCAGCCGAGATAAAAGGTGCGGTTGGCAATTATATTAACGATGTGAAATCGCAGGATTTCCCGAGCGAAAAGGAACAGTATTAGAATTTAAGTTGAACGCAGTGAAATCCCGACCGTAGCGTCGGGAGCAAAAGTAAAAAAGCAAACTCACAGAAGCATCATCCCCCTTAATCCCCCTTCGAAGGGGGAAGGGACGAAGGACCAGGGGGATGACAAAACTGAGATAAACTTTGAATAGGAAAAGCCAGTAGCTAACTGATGGAAGTAATATACGAAGACAACCACATTATTGCAATTAACAAGGCGTGCGGCGATGTTGTGCAGGGCGATAAAACCGGCGACGAAACCGTTTTGGACAAGGTGAAACATTACCTGAAAGTGAAATACAACAAACCGGGCAATGTTTACCTTGGCTTGCCGCACCGCCTCGACCGCCCAACAAGCGGAATTCTCATTCTGGCAAAAACCAGTAAAGTACTGCCACGCTTAAACAAGCTTTTCCAAACCAAAGACGGCATGCGAAAAGTGTATTGGGCAGTGGTGGATAAACGTCCGCCAAAATACACCGATACGCTGGAGCACTACCTGCGCAAAGACCAGGAGAAAAACAGAAGTTACGCCTACACCGAACCGCGTTCTGATTGTAAACTTGCCAGCCTCACCTACCGACATGTAGCCAGTATCGATAACTACCATTTGCTGGAGGTAGAGATTCACACCGGCCGCCATCACCAGATAAGAGTGCAGTTACGCCAGTTAAATATGCACATTAAAGGCGATTTAAAATACGGCGCTCCACGGTCGAACAAAAACAAAGGCATCCATCTGCATGCCCGCCAGGTTGAGTTAATACATCCCGTGAGGAAAGAACCGCTTACCATTGTTGCCGATCCGCCAAAAGATCCGGTATGGGACGAGTTTATGAAACTTTTTAAAGCCGGCAAATTTAGCCCGGTGGAGGTGTGAGTTGAAGGAATGAGGGAGTGAAGGATTGAGGGATTGAAGGATTGAAGGATTGATTTATTAATGAGTAAATGAGCCAATGCTTTATTGCAGAAATGATTCAATGCTTAAATATTTCCAAATGATTTTTTGATAAAATCGAAACATGTAAAGGAGAACTGAAACAGATCTCTTGATGGTTGTTTTTAACTTTTGCCTTTCTTCTCTGGGAAACTCCGTGTATCCTTTGTGTAACTCTGTGGTAAAGAATACGAAAATGCATCAATATGGTCGCATTGATTTTTCGTTAAAACCGAAATGTAAAAAGAACGACTGTAACAGCTCCCTCGCGTTGCCTCGGGATGACAGCTATTCTCAACTTTTTGCTTTTGCCTTTCCTCCTTTTTCCTTTCTACTTTCAACTTTTGCCTTGAAACTTTTCTACTCCAAATCTCTCGGTTTAAACGCAAAGGGCAGTAAATTATCGGCGCCATCCAACACCTGTATGTAATTGCGCCCATCAAGAATTATGCGAATGGGCTGACTGTAGCGAAACTCGGTTTCTACCAGCACCTGGCGGCACGAGCCACAGGGTTGCGCCGGAAGTTCCAAAAATCCGTGCGAGTTTTGTGCCGTAACAGCGATGGCTTTTACAGCCTGGTTGGGGTAAGCAGAGTTGGCATAAAACAGAGCCACCCGCTCGGCACACAAGCCATCGGTAAAGTCGGCATTCTCCTGGTTACTACCGGTAATCACCTCGCCGTTTTCGAGCAAAAGCGCAGCACCCACACAAAATTTCGAATAAGGTGCATAAGCATTTTTACTGGCCTCGCGGGCTGCCAGCAACAATTTCTGATCCATCTCGGGTAATTCCCCTACCGTATCGTATTCACAAACTTTTATTGTGAGTTCCTTCCTTCGCATAAACCGATATTTTGCTCAAATGTACAATTTTATATTAAATGGCAGTGTGTTTTTCACGATCGTACCTTTTTATACCTACAGGAAGAATGAGTGGCACCTGGTACTACCTGAAACAAAAGGATTACTGACATGTACAGCCTTTTGTTTTTCTGCTTTTTCTGAATTAAAATCCACAATGCAATGAAAAATTGCTTACCCTACCTCCCTCAGAATAATCCATTTGGTTTTTGAAAGTTAAATCAGTGATTAAACCATTTCATAATTCGGAGTCAAAGCACATTACAATACCAGACCAGAACGAACCACTACCTAATTAACAAAAGATTGAATGAAATTTCTAGTATTGTTTTAAATTTGATTTAAACCTAAATATTTTTTTTGAAACGAACATGAATTTTAATTCTTCGAGAGTTACATCGAATACAAATGAAATAAACAATTTTAATGAGATGAAACGAGTAGTAAAGGTTATCTTCTTTTTTACAATTACAGCCGGATTCTGCTTTGCGGCTTGCAAACCAAAAACCAACAACAACCAGCAACCCGTTATAAAAACCACCTATGGCGAAATATCGGGCAGTATTAACAACAGTGTTTACGCCTTTAAGGGCATTCCCTACGCCAAGGCCGAACGGTTTATGCCTCCGCAGGAACCTGATGCCTGGGACGGAGTTCGGGAATGTACCGAGTTTGGGCCGGTAGCCCGACAAGTAGTACCCTGGTATCCCGATTCTGTTCAGAACGAAAAAGAACTGTTTAGTGCCAATGTTTGGACACAGGGAATCGGGGACGGCAAAAAGCGCCCGGTGATGCTTTGGTTACATGGCGGAGGATTTCATACCGGTGCCAGCAACGACCCGATGACTTATGGCGAAGCACTGGCGAAAAAAGGCGATGTGGTGTTTGTATCCATCAATCACCGGTTGAATATTCTTGGGTTTCTCGACCTGTCGGCATGTGGCGAAAAGTATGCAAAATCGGCCAACGTGGGTGTGCTCGACATCGTAAAAGCCCTGGAGTGGATTCAGAAAAATATTGAGCAGTTTGGTGGCAATCCGGCCGATGTAACCATTCTTGGCGAATCGGGAGGCGGCGGAAAAGTGGGAACCATAATGTGTATGCCGGCTGCAAAAGGATTATTTCACAAGGCCATTATCCAAAGTGGAACCTTGATAAACACAATGACCAAAGAGAAATCGCAGGCTTTGGGATTAGCCGTTCTCGAAAACCTGGGGCTTACACCCGACGAGGTTGAAAAACTGGAAACAATTCCTTACAAAGAGCTGGTAAAAGCAGGAAACGAGGCTATTGCCAAAACATCGGGACCAAGAAAACCGGGGTCGCCAACGATGTTTGGCTTTGCACCTTCGGCCGATGGCGATGTTTTACTTCAGCAACCTTTCAGCCCGGGATTTGCAACCATTTCAAAGAATATTCCGTTAATGATTGGCTCTACTCTGAACGAGCTGATGCCAACCGCTTATAGCGAAAAAGACCTGACTTTGGAAGCGGCAAAAGAACGTCTGGCAAAGGAATATGGCGACAAAACCGACGAATACATTTCGCTGTTTGCAGAGGCTTATCCCGATTTTACTCCGCAGGATCTGCTTTCTGTTGACAAGACTTTCAGGCCATTTACCATTCGAACTGCCGATGCACGGGCACAAGAAACTGATGCACCGCTGTATGTTTACTTTTTAGCCTGGAAAAGTGGTGTTGACAATGCTTCGAAAGGTTCGTTTCATGGACTGGACATTCCGTTGGCATTCAATACGGTTGACCTGAGAGCTGACTGGACCGGCAACACGGAAGAAGCCTGGAAGCTTGCCGACAAAATGAGCTCGGCATGGATAAACTTTGTAAAAACAGGCAACCCAAATGTTGAAGGTGTGCTGCCAATGTGGGAACAATACACTCCGGAAAATGGCGCTACCATGTATTTCGATAATGAATGCAGAATTGTAAATAACCACGACAGAGATTTGATGCATTTCATAAAACCACTCGACTAAATGCTTGTGTGATTTCATAACAGAATCGGCTTATCGCTTTTGCCGAGTAAAAAGCTGCATAAGGAAAAACCAGTGTTGCAAATTAACTGAAAGCAACACAAATGTGGTCATACAACATTTAAAGCCTGAAGGCATTATTCGGTTATCGGTTCTTCATCAAGGTGTAACGACCTTGATGAAGGACCGGCTCCGAAATCCCATACATTTTTTACAACGGCCTTTAGGGCAAGTTGCAAAACCGCCGCAACAAACACTTAACTGCATAATATTCCTCTTATTTAACCAATTTCTTTTCAGCAAAAGCCAATAAACACATCTTACTCACGTTCCATTGTTTATAAAATGCTTCGATTTATATGTTATAATGCTTTGAGGTATTTTATTTTTGGCATCAGCAAACGTTGTAACAGAAACATGAGACATATAATTTCCTTTACCTTTTTTATTTTACTGGCCACAAGCGCATTTTCGCAAAACATAACACGCGACGAGTACATCAGGCAGTGGCAACTGCTGGCTATTGAAGAGATGAACCGCAGTGGAATTCCGGCCAGTATTACCATGGCACAGGGTTGTCTGGAATCGGGAAACGGCAACAGCGAACTGTCGCGAAAGTCAAACAACCACTTTGGCATTAAGTGCAAAAGTAGCTGGAAAGGGAAAAAAGTGTATTACGACGACGACCGCCGCAACGAGTGTTTCAGAAGTTACCGCTCGGTGGAAGATTCGTACATCGACCACAGCAATTTTTTGATGGAGAATCCGCGTTACGCCTCCTTATTTCTGCTCGATCCTACCGACTACAAGGGCTGGGCAAAAGGATTGAAAAAAGCGGGTTATGCCACGGCTCACGATTACGACAAACGCCTGATTCGAATAATTGAAGAGAACAAACTGCACCGCCTCGATAAGAAAATGACGTTTAGCCCCATGGGGGGACAAACGGCCCATAATGTACTGGATACCGATAAAACCGGAGCACTTACAATTAAGGCATTCAACAGCCACAAGGTAAGCAAAATTAACCGTGTAAAAGCCGTGGTTGCACAAAAAGGCGACACCTACGAAATACTGGCCCAGGAGCTTGGATTAAAAGACTGGGAGCTTTATAAATTTAACGATCAGCCACCCGGTCACCGCCCAATTCCCAACGAAGTGGTTTATATTCAGTACAAGAAGAACAAAACAAGTAAAAACCAACTTACACACCGTGCACAGGAGGGCGAAACAATGCATTACATTTCGCAACTGTATGGCGTAAAACTAAACCCGCTGTACCGCCGCAATAACATGAAAAAAGGTGAACAGCCCCGGTTGGGCCAGGTGATTTATCTGCGGAAGAAAAAGAAGTGATTCTCCAATGCATAAATGCTTTAATGATTAAATGCTTCAATACAACCTCCACTCTCTGCGAGACTCGGTAGATTCTCGGTGAAACTCTGTGGTAAAATGCGGAAATGCTTTAATGATTAAATGCTTTAATACAACCTCCACTCTCGGTGAAACTCTGTGGATTCTTTGTGGAACTCTGCAGTAAAATGCGGAAATGCTTTAATACAACCTCCACTCTCGGTAAAACTCAGTGGATTCTCGGTGGAACTCTGCGATAAAATGCGGAAATGCGTTAATGATTAGATGCTTCAATACAACCTCCACTCTCTGTGAAACTCTGTGGAACTTTGTGGAACTCTGCGGTAAAATGCGGAAATGCGTTAATGATTAAATGCTTCAATACAACCTCCACTCTCTGTGAAACTCTGTGGATTCTTTGTGGAACTCTGCGGTAAAATGCAGAAATGCTTTAATGATTAAATGCTTCAATACAACCTCCACTCTCTGCGAAACTCTGTGGATTCTTTGTGGAACTCTGCGGTAAAATGCGGAAATGCTTTAATGATTAAATGCTTCAATACAACCTCCACTCTCTGCGAAACTCTGTGGATTCTTTGTGAAACTCTGTGGTAAAATACTAAAATGATTAAATGCTAAAATATTGCATTAAAAAGAATAGTCGCAATTTTTAATCCCGAATCGTTTATTAAGCTGCATTCGATGCTGCCCGGTACATGAAATACCTTAACAGTACCCGGTCGGCAAACAAAACAAACACCCCCAAAAGGTTTATTCCAACTACCAGCGATGCATTTTGTGTAAAGAATGCCATCCAGCCCGAAACAGTAACATCGAACCAAACAAAAGCCAGTACCGCTGTAACAAGCATAATCCCGAGTATAACGGCCAGGTAAATGGCAAATTCCCTGAGGTATTGTTGCCAGGCAAAATGCTGCTCCACCTTTTTAACAAGGTCATCGGTAAAATTCTCCGACAGCTTGAATTCCGGCTCCGAAGTAAATGCCTCTTTCAGTAGTTTGTCTGTATCAAAATTCCGGTTTTCGTTATACATAGTCAACAAATATATTAGTTTGTTCCAAACGGGCAACTTTTTCAATTTTGCCTTTTAATACTATTCGTGCCCGGCTCAGGTAACTTTTTATGGTTCCCTCGGGCATTCCCGTTATTGCTTCTATCTCTTTGTACGAGAACTCCTCAAGATGAAACAGTGTAATCACCGTTCGGTAGTTCACCGGCAACGACTCAATAAGTTGCAGTAGATATTTTTTCGCTTCCTCCTTTTCTATAATTTTTTGGTTCAGTCCGCTGTCTTGTTCATTAAGAAGCAGGTTCGGCTCCTCGTTATACGACAGCTCCCCTCTTCGTTTCTGCTTTCGGTAATGCGTAATTGCCGTGTTGCAGGCAATGCTTGCAATCCATGTCGATAATTTCGAATCGCCCCGAAAACGTTTCAGCTTCTTAAACACTTTAATAAACACCTCCTGGCAAATGTCTTCCCGCTCATCTTCCTGCTGAATAATACGCCCAACCACATGCATGACAAGCCGTTGGTACTTTCCCGCCAAAAACCTGAATGCATGGTTGTTTCCGTTTAAAACCTGTTGAACCAATTGCGCATCATTCATAACTATCCCATCAGACTAAGCAAGTTAGGCAAATGTTACAATTATTTTTTAAAAGTTTGAAGACCGAAGCCCGGAGTCGAAAAAGGAAGAAGATCGTGGTTTACAAATCGTCAATTTTCCCTGTTGCTTTTCATTTTGAATACAAAGCCACTAAATAACACTCAGCATTTTATATATTTGCGCAGATTTTTTATAAACGATTGAATCGATCACGATCACAAATAAATTTTACACCGATGAGTTTTGTACAAGAGCTGAAATGGAGAGGCATGTTGCACGATATAATGCCGGGAACTGAAGAACAACTGGAAAAAGAATTAACTGCGGCTTATGTGGGTATCGACCCAACTGCCGACTCGCTGCACATTGGTCACCTGGTTAGTGTAATGATGTTAAAACATCTTCAGATTGCAGGTCACCAGCCTATAGCTTTGGTTGGTGGAGCCACCGGAATGATCGGCGATCCATCAGGAAAATCGCAGGAGCGTAACCTGTTGGACGAACCAACACTGCGCCACAACCAGGAATGTATTAAAGCTCAGCTGGCAAAATTCCTCGATTTTGAAAGTAAAGAAGAGAACGTAGCACTTTTGGTAAACAACTACGACTGGATGAAGGAATTTTCGTTCCTCGATTTTATTCGCGATGTAGGTAAACGAATTACCGTAAACTACATGATGGCCAAAGATTCAGTAAAAAAACGGTTGGGCGAAGAGTCAAAGTCGGGCATGTCGTTTACTGAATTTACATACCAGCTGGTGCAGGGCTACGATTTTTACCACTTGTACAAAAACAACAACTGCCGCCTGCAAATGGGCGGATCCGATCAGTGGGGAAACATTACCACTGGTACCGAATTAATCCGCAGAATGGACGGTGGCGAAGCTTTCGCGTTAACTTGCCCGCTGATTACAAAAGCCGATGGTACTAAATTCGGAAAAACCGAATCGGGCAACGTTTGGCTCGACCCGGAACGTACTTCGCCTTATGCATTCTTCCAGTTCTGGCTGAACACTTCGGATGAAGATGCCGAGCGTTACATAAAAATATTCACCCTTTTGTCGAAAGAAGAAATCGACACGCTGGTTGCCGAGCACAAAGAAGCACCTCATGCCCGTGCACTGCAGAAAAAGCTGGCTGAGGAAGTAACCACTATGGTTCACTCGCGCGAAGAGTACGACATGGCTGTTGAAGCCTCGCAAATCCTGTTTGGCAAAGGTACGGCCGAGCAGTTGCGCAAACTCAACGAAAGCACTTTCCTTGCCGTTTTTGAAGGCGTTCCGCAGTTCAACATCTCAAAAAACGAGTTGGCTGCCGGTATTAACGTAATCGATTTACTGGCCGAAAAAACAGAAGTATTTCCATCGAAAGGCGAATTGCGACGTACGATAAAAGGTAACGGACTGAGCATTAACAAAGAGAAGATCAGCGATCCTGACCTGGTTGTAAACAACGACTTTTTAATTGGCGGAAAATACATTCTGGCACAAAAAGGAAAGAAAAACTACTTCCTTATTATTGCTGAATAATCAGGTGTTTAAATACTAAAAACAGCTCGGGTGCGTTGAAATTACACGATCAAATTGAAACCACACCTTATGGATAACTTTTTCGACAACCAACGTATCCTGCAACTCATCTGGAAACGAAAATTTCATTTTGTACTGGTTGGTGTAATCGCCGTTGTTTTATCGGCCATTTTTTCAGGCCCGACGTTTATTACGCCCAAATTTAAATCAACGGCACGCCTTTACCCAACCAACATCTGGACAATGAGTGATGAATCGGAAACCGAACAGATGCTGGAGATTCTGAATTCGAACGACATTAAGTTCAGGATGTTCGATTCGTTTGACTTGGCGAAGGTTTATAAGGTAAACAAAGACGATCCGCAGTACATTACGTATATGCTTGCCGAGTACAACACCAATGTTAGTACCGGCAAGACTGAATTTGAAACCGCCGAAATAAAAGTGCTCGATGAAGATCCGCAACGTGCTTCAGCGATGTGCGATTCAATTATTTCGTTTTTCAACCAGAAGGTGCAGGAGTTGCACAAAGCCAAGGAAAAGGAAATGCTTGACATAACCGGCAGGCAGCTTGACAGAAAATATAACGAGCTGGAAGTTTATGAGCACAAACTAGACAGTTTACGTGAAAAATACGGCATCATCAGTTATGGCCAGGTAGATGAAGTTACCCGTGGTTATATGAATGCACTTGCTTCCGGACGTGGCTCGGCAGGCGACACAAAAAAGATTGAACAGCTTTACGACAATTTTTCGAAAGAAGGTTCGCGGGCATTTAAACTGGAAAATAAATACAACAAAACCATTGAGGTTATTGATTCACTGTCGATCGTTTACGACAGCTACCTGACTGAATACGAAAAAGAAATTACCTACAGCCACGTGGTGGAACACCCGTTTCCGGCTGATAAAAAAGCTTACCCAGTCCGATGGCTGATTGTTGCTTTTACAACACTGTCGGCTCTATTTTTTGCACTGCTAGTATTCTTGGTTCTCGACTACGAAAAAAAAGACTAAAGTGCCACAAAAAACGATCATACGGATAGCACTTTTCTATCTCATTTCCATTGGATTTATTGCATTAAACCTGTGGGTTGTGGTAGAAAAACATATGCTGTATGCCAATGTGCTTCCGCTTGTATTTGTGGTAATTCTACTGGCCGTTTTTTCGTTCGACAAGCTGGTTTTCCTGATTGCCTTTCTGGCGCCCTTGTCCATTCCGCTAAGGGAATATTTGCCCGGAATTGGTTTTGACATGTACATTCCCACCGAACCGCTGCTGTTTGGCCTGCTGCTACTATTTATCCTGAAAGTTATACAGGAACGCCAGTTTGATCGGAAAATATTACTTCACCCGGTATCGCTGGCCGTTTATCTCAACCTGTTTTGGATTTTGATTACCAGTGTAACCAGCACCATGCCGCTGGTTTCGTTTAAGTTTTTACTGATGCGCATTTGGTTTGTCGTGGGACTTTACTTGCTTACTGCCAAAATTTTTAAAGACGGCAAAAACATGGAAAAATACGTGTGGCTTTACGTTATTCCGCTGATGCTGGTAATTTTCTATTCAACCTACCGGCACCTCGGTTATGGTTTATGGGACAAGCAAGCGGCACATTTTGTGGTTTCGCCGTTTTACCGCGACCACACGTCGTATGGCGCGGCCACCGCCATTTACATTCCGTTTTTGGTCATGTTCATTTTAAGCAAGTCTTATTCAAAAAATATCAGACTGCTCGCTGCCGGAGCGCTTGCCGCTGTTACGCTGGGTTTTTTGTTGTCGTACAGTCGCGCCGCATGGTTGAGTATAATTGTTGCATTTGGTGTTTGGAGCATCATTAAACTGCGCATCCGTTTTAAGCCTCTTTTTATTACACTGATAACGATAATTGGTTTGTTCCTTGCCTTCCAGTCGCAGATATTAATGAAACTGGAACAAAACTCCGAAGAGTCGTCGGCCAATATGATGACACACATTTCGTCGATGTCGAACATCAGCTCCGATGCCTCGAACCTGGAGCGCATAAACCGCTGGAGTTGCGCCGTGCGCATGTTTGCCGATAAGCCTGTTGTTGGTTACGGCCCCGGAACCTACATGTTTAAATATGCCCGATACCAGTTGAGCAAAGACCGCACAATAATCAGCACCAACTCTGCCGACGGAGGAAATGCACACAGCGAATACCTTGGCCCAATGGCCGAATCGGGCGTGCTTGGCCTGGCAACTTATTTACTGATTATTATTTTGGTGATTTATACCGCGGTTAACACCTATACGCGCCTAACGGATTATCGTCTTCGGTCGATTGTTTTGGCAGCGCTGGTTGGGCTGGTTACCTACTACATCCACGGTTTTCTGAATAATTTTTTGGATACCGACAAAATTTCGGTGCCCTTTTGGGGATTTACTGCCATGATTGTTGCCATTGATATTCTTTCCAGAAAGCAGGAGAAGGATACTGAACCAAAACAATTAACGGAATCTGATATCAGCGATCAATCATAAGCAATACGTCAATGCTAAATTACCTGGTGCGATAGATGCTGAAACAAGTTCAGCATGACGTACCAATTTAAAAGCTGTTAGAAAGCTGATATAGAAAACTGAATAAATTCTAATTCAGATAAGCGCTCAGTTCTGCAATTTTCATTTGGCGGTCAATTGAAAAGGAAATGCTTTCGCGTTCCACCTTTTGTAAAATGAAATACGATTTCCGGAAAAAGTCGAGTCGTTTATCATCCGAGTCGGCCAGTTCGCCTTGCTCCTTTAGCACAAAAGCCACCATTTCCAACTGTTCGTTTACCAGGTTTTTATCTTTCTCCAACAAATCGATTAAAGCTTCCACCGAAAGCTTCTCCACATCTTCATCAATTTTCAGGTACTCGTAAAAAAACTGAATTTGCTTTTCAGCCTCTTCGTCTTCACCTTTTCTGCGGTGGCGCAAAATCTTCTGGATCACTTCAAACAGCATCATCAGCTGACGCATTAAATAATCTTTCTCAACTCCCATGGCAAAAACTGCGATTCGTGTTCTGAAAGATAAGTCAATTTGGCTACTTTTGAAAAAAATTTGAGAATGGGATATTTCGATGACCTTTTTCCTGACCGATACGAGGATGAATTGCAGGAGGGGAAAGATTTTTACATGGAAAATGGCTACAGGGTAATGACCGAGTCATACCTGATAAACCGTGGTTACTGTTGTGCCAACGGATGCCGCCACTGCCCTTATTGGCCAAAAGCACAAAAAGGAAATACCAACCTCAGAAAAAAATAGTTATGCAAGGAAAAGACCTGAGAATCGTTTTTATGGGAACACCCGATTTTGCCGTGGCCAGTTTACAGGCTCTGGTTGAAGGCGGATACAATGTAGTTGGTGTAATTACAGCGCCCGACAAACCGGCAGGACGCGGAAAAAAACTCCACCAATCGGCGGTGAAAATCTATGCAAGCGAAAAAGGGCTAAATGTTCTGCAACCCGAAAAACTTAAAAATCCGGAATTTCTGGATGAACTAAGAGCACTGGAAACCGACTTGCAGGTGGTTGTGGCTTTCAGAATGTTACCCGAAGTTGTTTGGGACATGCCACGTTTGGGCACTTTTAATTTGCACGGATCGTTGTTGCCACAATACCGTGGTGCTGCCCCGCTAAACTGGGCGGTTATAAACGGCGAAACAAAAACCGGGGTAACCACATTTTTGCTGGCTCATGAAATTGATACCGGCAAAATATTGTTCCGCAAAGAAATTGACATTTGGGAAAACGACACCGTTGGCACCATTCACGATGCACTGATGGAAATTGGTGCCAAACTGGTTGTTCAAACTGTTGATGCACTGGCAACGGGAAATTACAAAGCCATTCCGCAGGAAGAGCTGGTTGCCGAAGGAGAAGAGATAAAACATGCTCCGAAAATTTTCAAGGAAAACTGTAAAATCGATTGGTCGGCCGATGCTGATGCGGTTCGTAACCTTATTCGCGGACTATCGCCCTACCCTGCTGCATGGAGTACGCTAAAGCACAAAGAAACGGGGAAGGAAACTGCCACCAAAATTTTTATGGCCATGCGTGTTGAGGATAACAAAAACACGCCTGCGGGAACACTGGAAAGCGACGGCAAGAACTTTATAAAAGTGGCCTGCACCAATGGCTGGCTACAAATTACCGACTTGCAAATTGCCGGAAAAAAAAGAATGAAAGTTCAGGATTTTCTTCGGGGATTTCAGCAAATAGGAGATTATACATTTTTATAAAAAAGAATAGTGATAGCCTCACTTTGAGTGAGACTATCACTAACGAATAAGTTATTTCTTAACGGCTTTTCCGTTCATGATAAAGAAATAAATCAGGAACCCGAGCGAGATACAAACCATCAAAATTCCAAGTGGTAAAACGGCATCACGACCTCTAACCATTTCCCGGTTAAATAAGCCCATCACTTCAATAATAATAAAACCCAAACCGGTCATTAAGGCAACCAAGCCCCATTTCAACGAAGGATAACGATTCGATTCATCATTTTCAACTTTTGGTTCTTCCAAAATACCAACACGTTCGTACTGTTCGGCCTTAATCAGTTTCCGTTTTAATAGGTGGTTTGAAATAAGTCTAATAATGTGATAGGTCGCAAAAAATACAACCGCTGTGACAATAACTTCTGGCATCATAATTTCTCTTTTTTAATTTATTTTCTGACCGTTTGACTACCGGGAAGAATGAAATGTTGCAACTTTTTTAAACTAATTTTCAGAGCAAATTAATGGCATCCAGAGAAGCGAGCAGTATTACGGTAAAGAATACGATGTTATAAATAAACGATAGGGCGAAGAATTTTAGCACGACCTTACCCAGCGACTGTCCGTAAAACTTTTTGATGGCAATTATAATGTAAATCGGAATCGAAAGTATAAGTACAGCACTGATTGCCCCGGGAATATTCTTAAATAAAAGGTTTAATCCAATTATAAATGTCATTACCATAAAAATAAACGAATGGATGTGAATGGAAAAAACCAGGTGGCGCATGAAATTATGGCGCCGGCGAATATAAATGAGCTTTAAAATGAGGGCAAAAAGTGGCAACAACAGGAAAAATGCGTACGAAATGTATTTAAGAATTTTAGCCATGGTAGCTTCAGGAGAGCGCAACAGCCGGATATTTTCCTGCAATTCGGCGCGTTTCCCCGGATCTTTTTCCTCTTCCAGCTCCTTTTGCATTTTGTCGGCATAATCATTCAGCGCCAATCTTATATTTTGTGCGCCGCCCCAACTTCCCCAATCTATTTCACTGGCTGATTTAGCTACATCGATACTATCAATGTGAATATTTCCCTTACTCAAAACTTTATCCAATGCCTGCTTTTCTTCCGGCGAAATTTGATCGTTTACCTGGTTAAAAACAGAATCGGCGGTCGCTACCGAACTGGAATCGAGGCCTAACTTTGCATCGTTTAAATCCGAGTCGAGTACGGTTGACAAACCCCGGTTGGTAACAATTTGCAACAACAGAAAAAGCACAAAACTCACAAAAACGAAAATACGAAACGGCGGAGTGTAGCGAACTCTGCGACCGGCAAAATACTCTTTGGTAAGAAAACCGGGCCGCGCAATTAAGCCAAATAATGTTTTAAAGAAACGGGGATCGAAAGCAAAAAAGTCGCCCAGAAAATTGTAAAAAATAAAACCAAAAGGTTTGTCGTACTCTTTAACCGCCTGGCCACAATTCGGACAGTAATGCCCCGAAAAATTTGTTCCACAGTTTAAACAATCAACATCGATGTGCCAGGTGGAATTGTCCTTCCCCTTAAAACGCTCTGTTAATTTAGACCACATCTTCATATTCGCGATTCTCTTTCATATCAATTTCCCAACCTTCAATAAACGGGAAAATCGATGGTGCAAACGATCGGATCGGTTCATACATCCGTGAATTTTCTTTGGCTTCGCGCGAAAGAATATGCACGTCCTCATCGACCTTGTCGAAGATAACCAATATTATACTCAATATCAAGGCCGATTTTAAAACGCCAAAAACCAGACCGGCCAGTTTATTGGCAAATCCCAGCAAAACGGTTTCGACCATTTTACTTACCGCGCTGCCAACAATGTGCACTAAAATAACAATAACCACAAAGGTGATTACAAACGAAATGATATTCATATGTTTCGAATGCATGTTGAAATTCTCGATCAGAAAATCGGTGGTTACGTATGAAAATTTAATGGCTCCCCAAATCCCCAAAATAAGCGCGGCAATTGATGCAACTTCCGAAATAAGGCCTTTACTAAAACCGTTTATTGCTGATAGTAGCAACAAAATGCCCAAAATAATATCAATGTAGTTCATACTGTAGTTTCTAAAGATGTTAGGTTATAAAACACAATTTGAAGCAGTAAATATAAAAATTCGCAGTCAGTTAAAAAACCGGCCAGGCAGCCGGCGAACAAATTTTAGGATTAAACGAACTCTTTCCGTAATTTATTTCCCGGGCGGCGCAATTATTGCCGTTTTGAAGATGACTTTTGATTGCATATTTGATACATTTATTCATAAATTTGGACTTCATAAAAATAAACGTAACAGATGCCTCTTATCAATTCAGTTATCAAGTGGGTGAATATTAAACGGAACTACCAGATACAGTATTACCGTGAGTATCCACATGAAATTCAGAACGAAACCTTATTTGAGCTGCTGCAACGCGCAAAAGATACGCAATGGGGCAAAGCACACAATTTTGATGCTATAACATCGTACCGCGAATTTCAGAAAGCCATGCCTTTGCAAACCTACGAAGATGTAAAACCATACATCGACCGTTTGCAGCAAGGCGAAAAAAACCTGCTTTGGCCGGGCGAGGTAAAGTGGTTTGCCAAATCGAGTGGAACCACCAGCGACAAAAGCAAGTTTATTCCGGTTACCAACGAAGCGCTGGAAGACTGTCATTTGCGTGGCCCAAAAGATATTTTTGCACAATACATAACTTCCAATCCCGAATCGAAAGTTTTGAAAGGTAAAATACTTACGCTGGGAGGCAGCCACCGGGTAAGCAGCTTTAACAACAATTCGTTTCATGGCGATTTGTCGGCCATTATGATTGAGAACGAGCCGTTTTGGTCGGACCTGTTCCGTACACCGGCAGCCGAAATTGCCCTAATCGAAGAATTTGAAGAGAAAGTAGAAAAGATAATCGACACCACCCTCGACCAGAATGTTACTGCTTTTGCAGGCGTTCCGTCGTGGTACCTGGTATTGTTTAAACGTGTGCTGGAGAAAACCGGGAAATCGAACCTGCTGGAAGTGTGGCCTAACCTGGAGGTTTTTGCCCACGGAGGTGTAAATTTTGAGCCCTACCGCGAGCAGTACCGAAAAATTATTCCATCGCCACAAATGCATTATGTGGAAACCTACAACGCATCGGAAGGCTTTTTTGGCATCCAGGACAACGAGCACCAGGACGACATGCTTTTAATGCTCGACTATGGTATTTACTACGAGTTTATTCCCATGTCGGAATTTGGCAACGAAAACCCAACGGTTGTCAATCTTAAAGGTGTGGAACTGGAGCAAAATTATGCCATGGTAGTTTCTACCAACGCCGGGTTATGGCGTTATGTAATTGGCGACACCATAAAATTTACCTGCAAATACCCGTTTAAAATAAAAGTAACGGGGCGCACCAAACATTTTATTAATGCCTTTGGCGAAGAGCTGATTATCGACAATGCCGAACAAGCACTAAAAGTGGCCTGCCACCACACCGGGGCCATTGTAAACGAATACACTGCCGGACCGGTATTTATGAGCGACAACAACAAAGGCGCCCACCAGTGGATTATTGAATTTGCTAAGGAACCAAAAGACATCGATCACTTTAAAACGATACTGGATAATTCGTTAAAAACGCTGAACTCGGATTACGAAGCCAAGCGCCACAAAAACATGACCCTTGAAATGCTGCATCTTACGGTGGCACCAAAAGGCACTTTTTACAACTGGATGAAACAACGCGGTAAGGTTGGCGGACAGAATAAAATTCCGCGCCTGGCCAATAACCGAAAATATCTCGACGAACTTATGAACATTCTGGGGACCGACAGGTAATTTTTTTATACTTTAGAATTTCAAAAAAAAATAATTGAATATGCACATTGCGATAGCGGGTAACATTGGTGCCGGTAAGACAACTCTGAGCGAGCTTCTGGCGAAACACTATAAATGGACCCCACATTACGAAGACGTTGACGAAAATCCTTATCTGAATGACTTTTACAACGACATGCAACGCTGGTCGTTTAACCTGCAGATCTACTTCCTGAATTCGCGTTTTAAACAGATCATCGATATCCGCAAATCGGGGAAAACGATTATACAAGACCGTACCATTTACGAGGATGCCGAAATTTTTGCTCCCAACCTGCACGCCATGGGACTAATGAGCACCCGCGATTTTGGAAACTACAAATCGTTGTTCGACCTGATGGCCAGCCTGATTCAGCCGCCTGATTTGCTGATTTATTTGCGCGCATCGATTCCAACACTGGTAAACCAAATTCAGAAACGGGGACGCGATTACGAAAACTCCATCCGTTTGGACTATTTGAAACAGCTAAACGAGCGTTATGAAAACTGGATAAGTGGTTATAAAATGGGGAAATTACTGGTAATTAATGTTGACGACCTTGATTTTACTGCCAATCCTGAAGACCTGAGTTTTGTAATCGACAGGATTGATGCACAGATTCACGGTTTATTTTAGAAATCTCACAATAGAGCAGATTAAAAATGTCATTTCAAGTTTCATCTGAAATGACATTTTTTTTATGTAATAACCTTTAGCCCTCATCCGTCAGCTGACGGAAGCCCACCTTACAAGGAGAGCGCGTTCAAAATAGATTTTATCTTTTACTTCAAAGTTGCATACTTAGCCTTGCCACTGTTTCCCCTCGCGAGGGGAAATGGCGACAGCCAAAGGGGTAAAGCATTTTTTAATTCTTGACACTTTACCCCTCATCCGTCAGCTGACGGAAGCTCACCTTACAAAACTACGGTGTACACACAACTATTTTAGGGGTCCTGCTTTACAATCGACTTTCTAATATGCGGCGCTAGGTAGGGTTCTATTTCAAAAACCGGAAGCAGTTGCGCCTTTGTCATTTTTCTCTTCTATCCCCGGGGCTGCGCTCCCTGCGGGTGCTTCCCCCGGGCTATTGATTACGCACCCTTGGTGCTTAAAGCCCCGAAGCGGGCGACAGGCAATAGCCCGGTGCGAGTGGCTGAGTTTACGAAGACACAAAGCGCCGGGTAAAAAATCGATAAAAAATCGTTCGGCGTTTAAAATTGATTAGAATTGGTCAGCTTGTTCCGAACGAAAAATCGTTGCAAAATCATTTAAAAATGGGAATATTTAAGTTGTGTGTACACCGTAGTGAAAAAAGGAGCCGTTTACCAGAAGCTTTTCAGTTAAAATTGCGGCATTACAGCAAAACCGTTTCCCTTTTTAAGGGAACCTGCCTGCCCTAGGCAGGAATGTCCACAGTTGAGCTTGCGAATTGAAAATCGGCCACAGCCAAATCCCGTACTTTACGTCGGGGCCAAAGGGGTAAAGCATTTTTTAATTCTTGACACTTTAGCCCTCATCCGTCAGCTGACGGAAGCTCACCTTACAAAACTACGATGTACAAACAACTATTTTAGGGGTCCTGCTTTACAATCGACTTTTAATATGCGGCGCAAGGTAGGGTTCTATTTCAAAAACCGGAAGCAGTTGCGCCTTTGTCATTTTTCTCTTCTATCCCCGGAGCTGCGCTCCCTGCGGGTGCTTCCCCCGGGCTTTTGATTACGCACCCCTTGGTGCTTAAAGCCCCGAAGCGGGCGACAGGCAATAGCCCGGTGCGAGTGGCTGAGTTTACGAAGACACAAAGCGCCGGGTAAAAAATCGATAAAAAATCGTTCGGCGTCTAAATTTGATTAGAATTGGTCAGCTTGTTCCGAACGAAAAATCGTTGCAAAATGATTTGAAAATGGGAATATTTAAGTTGTGTTTACAGCGTAGTTACAAAAGGAGCCGTTTACCAGAAGCTTTTCAGTTAAAATTACGGCATTACAGCAAAACCGTTTCCCTTTTTAAGGGAACCTGCCTGCCCCTGGTAGGAATGTCCACAGTTGAGCTTGCGAATTGAAAATCGGCCACAGCCAGATCCCGTACTTTACGTCGGGGCCAAAGGGGTAAAGCATTTTTTTAATACTCTATACTCTACCCCTCACCCGTCAACTGACGGGAGCTCCCCTCACAAGGGGAGCAAGTTTTAAACCAGGCTAGAGCCAAATAAACAGACCACTATATTCCATTAAAACGGTTTCCCCTTATAAAGGGAAATGGCGACAGTTGAGCTTGCGAATTGAAAATCGGCCACAGCCAAATCCCGTACTTTACGTCGGGGCCAAAGGGGTAAAGAAAGTAAACTTCGTTAAAGTACTTTATTTACCCAACAATCTTTTCAATCGCAGCTTTTACTTCCGGCCATTGTTCGTCGGCGAGATTTGGCCCCATTACTTCCACGACTTTTCCTGAAACAAGCGCAGCAATTTTGCCACATTTCTCCAGATCGTAGCCATTTGTTAGTCCATAAAAGAAACCGGCGGCATACGCATCGCCTGCCCCGGTGGTGTCGATCGCTTTGGCAGGAATTACTCCAACTCGGGCCACAGCATCGCCCTGTTTAATCATCGAACCCTCTTTTCCTACTTTTACAATTACAATTTTGTCGCCTTGTGCAATTGCATGTAAAGCCGCTTCCGGATCGAGCCCAGTGTACGATTTGGCTTCCTCCTCGTTGGCAAAAACAATATCAACATAATCACGGATCAGTTCTTTCAGGAAATCGAGATTGGCTTCCACCACGTTAAAGCTCGACAGATCGACAGCGATTTTTACACCAGCTTTTTTGGCTGCCACTGCACAGGCTTTAATCAAGTCGTGATTAAAAACCAGGTAACCCTCGATGTAAACATATTCGTAGCCGGTAAACAAGTCTTCTGTCACTTCTTCGGGAAGCATATCGGCAGCAGCCCCCAGATAGGTTGCCATGGTACGCTCCGAATCGGGACTCACCAACCCCATCACTCTTCCGGTAGCATTTTCGCTGTGGAACAAATGTGTTTTTACACCACGTTTTTCAAAGTCGTTGCGAAAAAGACCGCCCAGTTCATCGCGGCCAATCTTTCCCATATATCCGGCATTTCCGCCCAGGTTGGCTAAAGCACGAATCGAATTGGCGACCGATCCTCCGGTAGCCACCTCGCTCTTTTCCGAGTAAGTAGCATCGTAAATCGTTTTCGATTGATCGGCATCAACCAAGGTCATACTTCCACGTGGTAATCCAAACTGCTCCAACAAAGCATCGCTCTCCAAAACCGAGATTACATCAACCAAAGCGTTACCCATACCCAATACCGCAGGAATATTCTGTTTTGTCATTTTATCTATTTTTTTGTGCCGCAAATATCAGCATTTTTATCCAATCGGTAAAACCAGCAATCCCGATAGCGAAGCACAATATTTTAACTTCAACAACACAACACGCACATTTATTTCACTTTATTCACATCTTTTTGTTACTTTTACAATATGAAATAAGTTTGATAATCGTTTTCAACGAAAAGGGTGCTCATTTGCGCCCGCAACAACAACTAAAATAATTTTTAACAAATAATCATTATGAACTACAAAACCACAATTATTATGCTCATTGCAGCACTACTCGGGGCGTGCACACCGAAAGCCCCCCAAACAGAAACGTTCAAATCATCATTGTTTCAATACGATGAACAAATCGATGGTATCATTTCGCAAATGACACTGGACGAAAAAGTAAACATGCTGCACGGAAAATACATGTTTGTATCGGCCGGAGTTGAGCGTCTGGGTATTGCCGACATGATTTATGCCGACGGGCCGTTTGGTATCCGCGAGGAAATGGAACCCAAAAGCTGGGCACCGCTTGGCTGGGAAAACGACAAGGCTACCTTCTTCCCCACCGGATCGGCACTGGCAGCCACCTGGAGTCCGGAGCTGGCATATGCCTACGGAACAGGAATGGCCCAAGAAGCCCGTTTGCGCGGAAAAGATGTTATCCTTGGGCCGGCCATCAACATTCAGCGAATTCCTACCGGCGGACGTACTTACGAGTACATGAGCGAAGACCCCTATCTGAGCTCGCAACTGGCAGTTGAATACACAAGAGGTGCGCAGGATAATGGTGTTGCGGCCTGTTTAAAACACTATGCGCTGAACAACCAGGAGAACAACCGCGGAACGGTAAACGTAATTATTGGCGAACGTGCCATGCGCGAGATTTACCTGCCACCATTTAAAGCGGCCGTTCAGGAAGCCGATGCCTACAGTGTAATGGCGGCCTACAACAAAGTAAATGGCTGGTGGTGCGCCGAAAACGACGTGCTGCTGAACCAGATCCTTCGTGAGGAATGGGGATTTGGCGGTTTTGTGGTGTCGGACTGGAATGGCACACACTCTTCTGTTGAATCGGTAAAACACGGGCTGAATGTTGAAATGCCCGACAGCCGGTATTTGGGCGAGGCCTTGCTCGACTCGGTGAAAGCCGGTGCTGTTTCGGAAGAAGTGATCGATCAGCGGGTGCGCGAAATTCTTCGTGTGCGTTTGGCAATCGAGCCCATTCCTGCCGAAGAGGCCAACCAGGTAGTTACCTCGCAACCCGAAAGCCAGAAAACTGCATACGACGTAGCTTCAAAATCCGTGGTATTGCTGAAAAACGAAGGTATCCTTCCGCTCGACCTCAGTAAAAAACCATTAATTGCTGTAATTGGTGAAAACGCTGTTCGCGAAATGGGTAACGGAGGTATTGGTGCAGGTGTAAAAACCTTGTACGAAGTTACGCCACTTGAAGGGCTGAAAAACAAAATTGGCGACAAAGCCGACATTCAGTATGCACAGGGTTATGTTCCGGTGGAGCTGGATTACGCACGTATATTCGGCGCCAAATCGCAGGAAGATATCGACCGCGAGGATAAAGAGAAAGCTGTTCTGAATAAAAAACTAAACAAAGAAGCTGTTGCATTGGCAGCCAAAGCCGATATTGTGTTGTTTATTGGTGGCGACAACCGTGCCGTGGAAACCGAAGCCAACGACCGCGAAAACATCTTCCTGCCATCGGAACAGGATGATTTAATCCAGAAAATAAGTGCGGTAAACGAGAATATTGTTACCGTGCTGGTTAGTGGTGCACCCAACGATTTGAACACGGTAAAACCGCTGTCGAAAGCCTTGTTGCAATCGTGGTTTAACGGCACCGAAGGCGGAAATGCACTGGCCGACATTTTGGTTGGAAACATTTCGCCAAGCGGACGTTTGCCGTTTACCCTGCCCATAAAACTGGAAGATTCGCCGGCTTACGCGCTGGGCAACTATCCGCAGGGAGCCAAAAAAGGCGATATTTTTGTTGACCTTGTTGACGAAAAAGAATCGGAAGCACACGCTGCCGACGGCAAGCAGGAGAACGATCCGAACACGGCTTACTATTCGGAAGAATCGCTGGTGGGTTATCGCTGGTTCGATACGAAAAACAAACCGGTAATGTATCCGTTTGGTTACGGTTTATCGTACACCGAATTTGCTTATGCCGATTTAAATACCACACAGGAAAGTTATGGTGCCAACGAAACCATTTCCTTGTCGTTTAACTTAAGCAATACCGGCGAAATGGCTGCCGAAGAAGTTGTTCAGGTGTATGTTCACCGCATTAACCCGTCGGTTGAATGGCCGTTTAAAGAGTTAAAAGCTTTTACACGCGTGCCACTTGAGCCGGGTACAAGCCAAACGGTAACTTTGGAAATTCCGGTAGAAGAGCTGCAATACTGGAACGAAGAGAAGCAAGCCTGGGACAACGACCTTTGCGCTATTGAATTGCTGGTTGGCGCTTCATCGGCCGACATTCGTTTAAAGAAACAAATTGCGCTTAAATAAATAGCCAAAAGGATCCGGTCGGTTTTTACGAACTCTTATACCGATCGGATCCTTTGTTTACATTCCAGAAATCATCGCCCTGAAGGATGGTGCAAAAAATACACAGTGCCCTACCAATCCAGCTGTTATATCTCGCGATCCGGTTTCGCATTGTTCAATACAGAAATCATCGCCCTTACGGACGATGCTATAATGTGCCGGGGCTTTGCCCCTGGGGTATTAGCACACAGATAACGGTGATCTTGCACCGTACTTTACATGTTCAATTGATCTTTCCATTTCAGCCCTCGCTTAAACAAGCGGCAAAAAGGGAATTGCTTCGCTACGCTGCCAATTACAGATACTACATTAACAAAGCGCCGCGGACGGGAGTGAATCGTGCCGGTATGAAATAGTTCATAGTCCGCGGCTGGTCTTTTTTAACAACCAAGTCATTGCTAAGGAGTGAAACGACTGAAGCAATCTCTCTTTCACTCTTCAGTAAGGCTCAGGTTTTCAGCCCCTCAAATAAGCGGAAAAAGGGAAGTTGCTTGCGGCCGCAAATCCATTCAATCGTACCAATGTAGATTAATTACAATAAATGCTGATACAAATTGCTGCGAACAGGCGGTATGTTGTTCGTGAAAGACCGTAAGTAATTCGGCATGCATGGCCAACCGTTCAAACGTGTTTGAAAGTGGTTCGGAACACTTAACAGATCATTCAGCGTAAAATAAAGGCGGTGCATTTAACTCACCACCTGCTAGATTGGCAGTCGCAACTCGTTCAGAGAAGTCAACAATTAATTCATAAAAGTCCACAATTGGTTCAGAGCACTACGAAGCTCGTTCAGAGGTATCGGCAAGAAGTTCAGAGCACTCACAAACGAATGCAAAAAACACCTCGTCAGCAAGTTACAAACTTCAGAAAAATACAACTAACAAGATACTGCTATCAACAAAAAATAAACAAAAACCACCAACATAATAAAATAATGACTACATTTAATGCACTAAATATTAACACCTTTTGAATACCTACACGCAAATAAAGCTTGAATCGAGGGAACACCGTCAACAGGAAGTTATTCTGGCGAAGTTTACATACAACCCGGAAATCACCCACCGCCTGAAAGAATTATTCCCCATACGCTGGAGTCCTACACTACGGGGCTGGACAATCGCAAAGCAAGATTTTAACCTTAACCGTTTTTTTGAAGCCCTCAAAGATTTGGCTTATATCAATTATTCGGCATTGAAAATAAAAACCAGGCCTGAAGTTTCGGAGAAAACTAAGCGCGACTACTCTCACCGGTCGGGCATAAGGCTCCCCAAAGGCTATCTTGAACTTTTAAAACAGAAGCGATACAGCAAGAGCACAAGCAAGACTTACTCGGCCTATTTCAAAGATTTTATTCACTATTTCGACGAGAGGGATTTAGCGGAACTCCAGGTGGAAGAAATAAATGCCTACTTGCTGGAACTAATTAACAAATGGAATATAACCACTAGCGAGCAAAACCAACGAATAAATGCCATTAAGTTTTTTTACGAAAAAGTGCTTGGAAAAGGAAGACATGTTTACGAAATAGAACGCCCCAGAAAAGAAACACTTTTACCCGATGTACTGAGCAAAGAAGAGGTAGGCAACATTTTAAAATCGACAAAAAACCTGAAACATAAAGCCATGCTTTCGGCTATCTACTCGTGTGGCTTACGAAGAAGCGAGGTTGTTAATTTGCAAATTACCAATATCGACTCGAAACGAATGATGATAAAAATAAAGGGGGCGAAGGGGAAGAAAGACCGTTATGTTCAACTTTCGCCCAGGCTTTTAGAACTGTTACGCCAGTATTATACCCAATACAAACCAAAAGTTTGGCTTTTTGAAGGACAAACAGGAGGCAGGTACGGAGCCGAAAGTATTTCGAAATTATTGAAAGCAGCAGCCTACCGGGCCGGCATTAAAAGACGCGTACACCTGCACATGCTGCGGCATAGTTTTGCCACACATCAGCTTGAACAAGGAGTTGACATCCGGTATATACAAGCCTGGTTAGGCCACGAAAGTGTTAAAACCACACAACGCTACACACATGTTACGGAACATAATTTTAAGAACTTTAAAAATCCATTAGATGAACTACTTTAGCAAAAAGGTTGGGTTACACACCCTAATCGGCAGTATAACCCAACCCAACAATATAGATATAACCCAACTTGTCGGGTTCCATGTACGTTAGCTGCAATATTAGGAAGCTGCCACATAATTTTATATATTTGCAAAATCTAAAACTAAACAGTCAGTAGGGATGAAAAAATAATTTCTTTCACATATAGATAAAAAAGTACAGTAGAATATTTTGCTGTGAGTGTTTCATTTTTTATAAAGAAAGAAATTATGTTGACTTTACATAGTGTATCATATACACACCCTAATAAAGATTTGCTGTTTACTGACATCAACCTAACGATAAACAACCACGACAAAATAGCTTTGATTGGTAGCAACGGAGTTGGAAAATCAACGTTGTTGAAAATTATTGCTAAAGAATTAGAACCGTCAGGCGGTAAAATAAATGTTGATGCGGAACCGTATTATATCCCACAAATTTGCGGACAGTTTAACCATTTGAGCATTGCTCAGGCATTAAGGATTGAAAATAAGTTAAATGCCTTAAATGAAATTTTGAACGGAAACATAAGTGAAGAAAATTTCAACCTGCTTAATGATGACTGGACATTAGAAGACCGTTGTAAAGATGCTCTGAACTATTGGCATTTATCCAATTTAGACTTGTCTCAAAAAATGGACACCCTTAGTGGAGGACAGAAGACAAAAGTTTTTCTCGCAGGCATTTCTATCCATCAATATGAGTTGGTTTTGCTGGACGAACCAAGCAATCATTTGGATATTTTTGGCAGGCAACTGTTGTATGATTATATTCAATCTACAGAAAGTACTTTGGTTATCGTAAGCCACGACAGAAAATTACTGAACCTCTTAGATACCGTTTGCGAATTAAACTCAAATGGAATTAAAGTCTATGGTGGTGATTACGACTTTTATAAGGAACAAAAACAAATTGAAATAAATGCGCTTAACCAAGATATTCAAAGCAAGGAAAAGGACTTGAAAAAAGCCAAAGAGAAACAACGTGAAACTTTGGAACGTCAAAGAAAACTGGACACACGAGCAAAAAAAAGTAGTGGTAAAGCGGGGCTTCCTAAAATAGTTTCCAATGCTATGAAAAACAGTGCAGAGTTAAGTACTGCTAAAATAGCGGGTGTTCACACAGAAAAAATAGGAATTGTCAGAACTGAATTACAAAAGTTGCGTTCTTCCCTTTCTGAAATTAACCAAATGAAGTTTGGATTTGACAATTCAAAACTTCATAGAGGCAAAAATCTTTTTATTGCAAATAGTATTAATTTCGGGTACACAACCGAAAACTATTTATGGAGAGAAAATTTGAATTTTCAAATTGTTAGTGGGGAACGAATATCTGTAAAAGGAGCAAACGGTTCTGGTAAAACGACTTTAATAAAAATGATTTTGGGATATCTTGTACCGCAAATCGGCACAGTCTTTATTGCAGAAAACAAATCGGTTTATATTGACCAAGATTATTCGTTAATAGATAACAACCGAAAAGTTTATGAGCAGTCACAGCAATTTAATACTTTTGCATTGCAGGAACACGAAATAAAAATAAGACTAAATAGGTTTTTGTTCCCAAAAGAAGATTGGGACAAGCCTTGCAATGCTTTAAGTGGTGGGGAAAGAATGCGTTTGATGTTATGTTGTTTAAGCATTTACAATCAATCGCCAGACATCATAATCTTGGACGAACCGACCAATAATTTGGATATTTATAACATAGAAATACTAACAAATGCCATCAATGATTATCAGGGTACATTGATTGTCATTTCGCACGATGAAACTTTTTTAGAGCAAATAAACATAGAAAGAACAATTAATTTATAAAAATACAGCAGCTAACACTTTGTATAAGTAATGGCAGGCGATGTGGTAAATATCAAGGTTTGTAGCCCGCTCAAACTGCGTAGCGGTTTGACAGGAAAGTGCCACGCAATCTGCCACTACTCATACAATTTACCGTTATGGTGCAGCGTTTGGGGGTTATCGTTAGTATGCGAACTTGTTCTTTAAAATATTGGTATGGTGGGTTTTCACGCCCCACACTTTTTAA
>NZ_FOHT01000045.1:0-28362 GCF_900111425.1 Draconibacterium orientale
TGATAAATAAAATGAGAACAGTAAACAAATTGGCAAAAGAACTAAACATGGAAGTAGTAAATTGTCAAAATGTAAATTAATTCTGTCATTGGCAGCATAGCGAGGAATCTAAATTGCTTATAGTAACCACTAACGATGTAAAACCCAAAATCAATTTCAATGGCATACTTAAAAGAAGCACAAAAGCGCGATTTTATTAATCAAATGGCAATTATTACCCAGGAGAGTTTCGACCTGAGACCATGCTTGATGGCTTTCCAACCTAAGTTGATTCTCTGACAACCATGGATGGTTGCTTTCCAACCAAGGTTGATGCTCTTTCGTCCTTCCTTTTTTTCTTACTCAAGCGTTTTTCTATATCTGCCGAAAAGCCTACTTTTGATTTCCAAAACAATAAAAGATGAGCAAGACAATACTTATTACCGGAGGAGCTGGTTTCATAGGATCTCACGTGGTTCGTTTATTTGTAAATAACTACCCCGATTACAAAATTGTAAACCTCGATAAACTAACCTACGCCGGTAACCTCAATAATTTAAAAGATATTGAAGACAAGCCCAATTACGAATTTGTAAAAGGCGATATTGTTGATAGCGAATTTATTCAGCAACTGTTTGAAGCGCGACAGTTCGACGGGGTGATTCACCTGGCTGCCGAGTCGCATGTCGATCGATCGATTTCAAACCCTACCGAATTTGTTTATACCAATGTTATTGGCACGGTTAACCTGCTTAACGCTGCCAAACACATCTGGAAGGATAATTTCGAGAACAAACGTTTCTACCATATTTCGACAGATGAGGTGTATGGTTCGTTGGGCGAAGAAGGAATGTTTACCGAAAAAACAGCTTACGATCCGCATAGTCCGTACTCGGCATCAAAGGCCAGTTCCGATCATTTTGTGCGTGCCTATAACGATACTTTTGACGTGCCAACAGTAATTTCAAACTGCTCGAATAACTATGGTTCATTTCAGTTTCCTGAGAAACTGATTCCGCTTTTTATTCACAACATAAAAAACAACAAGCCGCTACCGGTTTACGGTAAAGGCGAAAATGTACGCGACTGGCTTTGGGTGGTCGATCATGCCCGCGCCATTGATGTGATTTTCCATAAAGGTGAAATTGGCGAAACCTATAATATTGGTGGCTTTAACGAGTGGACAAACATCGACCTGATTCGGGTAATGTGCCGCAAAATGGATGAAAAGCTGGGGCGCCCTACAGGCGAATCGGAAAAACTGATAACTTATGTAAAAGACCGCGCCGGGCATGATTTACGTTATGCTATTGATGCCACAAAAATTAAAAACGAACTGGGCTGGGAGCCATCGCTGCAGTTTGAAGAAGGTATTGAAAAGACCATCGACTGGTACCTTGAAAATACCGCGTGGCTCGAAAATGTAACCTCGGGCGATTACCAGAAATACTACGAGCAACAGTACGTAAAAAGATAATTTTAATTAAACAATGATACGATCACTCCGAGTGATAGCATCACTAACTGCATGGAAAAATCAGAAAAGGAGATACAACAATGTGTCTCCTTTTCTGTTTTAGGAATGATTATTGTAAATTGTACGAACACAGAAATCAGTTTTTAGAACATACGGAAATTAAAAAGAATAAATATGAAACAAACATTTCTTTTGCTGGCGCTTGTTGTGTTGTTGGCGGCGTGCAGCACTACAAAACAAGTCAGGAGTTCGCAGAAAGGATTAAAAGGCAACTGGACATTGGCCTCAATTACAACCGATCAGGGAAACAAAGTGGAAATTAAAGAGTTGTTTAATCAGGCATCGCCCGATTGTTTCGCGGGAAGCGAATGGAGCTTCGTTAGCAATAACAATTCCGGCACCTACTCGTTTATGGATGTGGCCTGCGTAAATTCCACCCACTCGATTAAATGGTTTATGGAAGAAGATGGCCAGAACATTTACTTTTTGTGGAAATTTATTCCCGATGGTGTGAAGCCAAAAGATGTAACCGCCGGTTATAAGCTGAAATTAATTGCTGAATCGGAGACCGAATTTGTTTTGGCGCAGGATGCAGCGTTCGAGGGCGACATCATTTCAATTTATTATCAATTCGTAAAAAATTAAGATCATCGTTATGAAGAATAAAACATTAGTGGTTCTTGCCCTTTTTGTGGCAGGAATATTTTTGAATAGTTGTAGCTCGTTGCAAAATGCCAATAGCTCGCAAAAAGGTGCAGGAATTGGAGTAGCCGCAGGAGCTGCTTTAGGCGCGTTAATCGGCGGAAAAGATAACCGTGCGGCAGGCGCTTTGGTTGGCGCTGCCGTTGGTGGTGGGGCCGGTGCAATTATTGGAAAACAAATGGATAAACAGGCCGAAGAAATTGAAACCACAATGCCCGGTGCCGAAGTAGTACGTAGCGAAGAAGGAATTCAGTTAATTCTGGACGAAAATGCCGATGTGCGTTTCGAGTTCGACAGCTCAGCGCTTACAAGTGCTTCGCAAACCAACCTGGGAAAACTGGTTGAGGTTTTTAATAGATACCCTGATACTGACATTTTGGTAATCGGGCATACCGACAGCGATGGCGCAGAATCATACAACCAAACCTTATCCGAAAAACGGGCCGCATCGGTTGTTGGTTTCCTAAAATCAAATGGTATTCAGGCTGCAAGATTAAGTTCGGTTGGAATGGGCGAATCGCAGCCACGGGCAACAAACGACACCAAAGCGGGTAAAGCCCAAAACCGCAGGGTGGAATTTACCATTACAGCCAACGAAGACATGGTAAATGCTGCAAAAGCACAGGCCGGCGAGCAATAATAAACGTAAACTACTACAAAATTGATAGTCTCACTTTAAGTGAGGCTATCAATAATTTATGTCTAATGATAAACTTACTCTGAAAGAGGCTATCATTAAATCGAAAAATACTATTTCAAAACTTTCAGGAACAGAAATTTATACTATCTTTGCGCCACATTTTTCAAAATTAAAAAATAGAATTATGCCAGTAAAAATGAGATTAGCGCGACACGGTCGCAAACGCTACGCATACTACCACATTGTAGTAGCTGATAGCAGGGCGCCACGAGATGGCAGGTACATTGAGAGAATTGGCACGTACAATCCTAACACTGATCCTGCTACTATCGATCTCGATTTTGACAAAGCTTACGACTGGCTTGTTAAAGGCGCACAACCAACCGACACTGTAAGAGCAATTTTGTCTTACAAAGGTGTATTGTACAAAAAACACCTGATGGGTGGAGTTAAAAAAGGAGCTTTCGATGAAGCTGAAGCTGAGAAACGTTTAGAAAACTGGATTGCAGCAAAAGAAGCTAAAATTCAGGCAAAAATCGACCGTTTGGCCGGTGATGCCGCTGCAGAAGCTGATAAACAACTGGAAGCTGAGAAGAAAGTCAACGAAGAAAGAGCTGCCGCTATTGCTGCAAGAGAAGCAGAATTAGCTGCCGAAGCCGAAGCTGCTGCTAAAGAAACTGAAGCTGAAGCCGCTGCTGAAGAAGTAGAAGAAGAGGCAACTGCTGAAGTTGAAGAAACTCCTGAAGCTAACGCTTCGGAAGAAGAAAAAGGTGCGGAATCTTAAGAAAGACAACTCATCTTATTATAGAAAACCACTTGCCGTTGGGCAGGTGGTTTTTTTTCTGAAAGTCCCCATCATTCTTATCTGTATTGCCTTTTGTGTTTCGTCCGGAAGAACCATCTGGCTTCGATCTGCTTTCTTCGCCGGACGATTCGCTTTGGTCATTTCATCCCAGCGCTACGCACCGGGTTACCTGCCTGTCGGCAGACAGGTTCATATTAGACGCTTCCAGCGTCATGTAAAATTTGCAATTCCGACATAGCTGGCCAATAAAGTCGTTTTAACTTTGTCATCCAATTCAATATCCCGAAGGGATAAAATAGGATTAACCTCGGGTGAAACCCGGGGTTGATGTGAAAGTAAATCAAAGGCGCAAATAATCAGTTATTCAACGCACAACTGCTGTATGCGCCTTGTAATCTGAATGTTTTTATGAAATGCTGTCGTTAGGCCTCACTTTCATCACTGTTGGTGATTCCCGGGAATCATGAATGTTTTTTGTAAGTCTCCGCCTGATAATAAAAACAAAGGTTCACGCAAAGCTCGCTAAGTTTTTCGCAAAGCGAACGAAGCAGATTATCCGGATTGCTAAAAGCCTTTGCATACTTTGCGCTTCTTTGTTTCTTTGCGTGAAACGATATTCATATCCCTTTGTTCCTGTTGATTATTCGCGAAAATCACGAATGTTTTTTGTGTTGATATACTTCGTATAACCTCTTTCGAAAAAAAATTATGTTGCAATTTTTTGGAACTTTCTACTTATAACTACCGTTTCAAGTGAAAATGCTTTACTTTTGAAGTATGGAAACAATACCAAAAACCGATTGCCAAAAAGTTGGATTCTTCAGAAAAACGCATGGCGTGCATGGCGAAGTAGTCCTGGAGTTTGACGAACAGTTTGAATATTCAGTGGAAGAAAGCGACCGCTTTTTTGTTGAACTGGATGGTTTACTGGTGCCTTTTTTTGTCGAAAAAGATGGGTTCCGTTTCCGTTCATCCAAAACAGCAATTGTAAAGTTTGATTGGGTTGACGACGAAAAATACGCCAAACGCCTGATTGGCGCCAGCGCATACCTGTTTCATACCGAGATTATTGATGAGCAGGATGAAAACGAATCGACTTTTGAAGGCCTGATGCTAATCGATAGCAAACTGGGTGAAATTGGTGTAATCGATCATGTTGACGACTACTCCGGGAATATTGTTTTTACTGTTTCGTACCGGGGCGAGGAGTTGTTAATTCCATTTCACGAAGAAATGCTGGTTTCGTACAGCGAAAGTGAAGGTACGCTCACTTTAAATTTACCCGACGGACTGATTGACGCCTAATCCGGGCTCAAAATCTGTAAATTTCTTTCTCCAAACCTCGGGAATCGGTTCCGAAACTCTGGCTTTCATATCAAAACAAACCATTACCGATTTACATATTGCTACCGGTTCCGGGTTGTGGTTTTTGTAAACCGCCTGTGTCATCTCCAGGCTCTTTTCTCCCAACGACGATACCGATGTTTCCACATGAATTTCATCCTCCAGAAAAGTTGGTTGCAGGTAATCCACCTTCACCGAGGCAATAATCAATCCTTTGTGTGTCCAGCTAATCAGTTCGCCCAAAACCGTTTTGAAATAGTTCAGACGGGCCAGATCAAAAAATTCCTGGTATTTGGCATTGTAAACATGGCCCATCAGGTCGATATCGTTAAACCGAATCTGCACCGGTACGCTGTGTTTCTGTTTCATAAATTGCTTTTTTATCCGTTTAAAAGTGCAATTAATTCTGATTTGTGTGCAACTTTATTACAATTGTCGCGTCATTAAAACGTAATAATAATATTGGCCGGAAAGATCACCGGCTTTGGCTAAATTTAAAGCCAACATCATTACAGATTTTGAAAATTTGGAATTAGAAATTTAAATAGTAAAAACATGAAAACCAGAATTTTAGTGTTAAGCCTTTTGGTAATAGGTTTATTTATGACCTCAACCGTTCAGGCACAGGAAGAAACACGTGATGTTTCCAGTTTCTCGGAGATAAGTTTGCGCATTCCGGCAACTGTACACCTTAAACAGGGGAGTCCGCAAAGTGTGCGGATTGAAGCCAAACAATCGACACTGGAAGACATTATTACCGAAGTAAACGGGAGTAAGTTGATCATTCGTTTTCCGGGGAAAAGCATCTTTCAACGCAATTACAAGCCCGGCAAAATTGAGATTTACATCACTGTGCCTGATGTAAACGGATTGGGCGTTTCAGGCTCGGGAGATATTTTAGCCAATGAAATTAATGCACGTATTATCGACCTGGCGGTGAGTGGCAGCGGAAATATTGAAATTGATGACCTGAAATCGGACAAAGTAAAAGGTGCCATTTCGGGGTCGGGGAATATTAAAATTGAAAGCGATGGTGTTGCCGACGAATTATCCGTTTCAATTTCGGGCTCAGGGAACTTTAAAGGCGATGGTTTTGAAGCCGACGATGTGGCCGTAAGCACATCAGGATCAGGCAATAGTAGCGTGAGATCCAATGGCTCGTTAAAAGCACGAATCGCCGGGTCGGGAAGCGTTTATTACAAAGGCAATCCAACGGTTGATGCATCGGTTGCCGGATCAGGACGCGTAAAAAGTATGTAATCCAGGCGGATTTAAAATATTGCAGGCCATCTGTTTTTCAGGTGGCTTTTTTATTTTCTGAGAATTTCGATTTGCCCGCCCGGCCCCAGTTTTATTACGCTTGATGGTTCCGATGGAATGCGATCATCCTGCCGGTATTCCACAATATAATCGACCGCTTCTTTTATTTCCTCCGAAATTTCATCAAAAAATACCGACGATTTTTCGCCACTTTTATTGGCCGAGGTAGAAACGATAGGCCGGCGAAAACGTTGGAGCAACCGACGCGTAAATTCTTCTTTGGTAAAACGAATACCGATACTTCCGTCTTCGGCAATTAAATTGGCAGCCAGGTTTTTTGCTCCGGGATAAATTACAGTAAGTGGGGTTGTGCTTACTTCAACCAAATCCCAGGCTACCTCCGGAACTTCAGCGATATAACGATCGAGCAAAGCCGGGTTTTCCATTAAAACCAGCATACTTTTCGAGTCTTCGCGTTCTTTTATATCATAAATACGTTTAACTGCTTCAGCATTGGTGGCATCGCAGCCAATGCCCCAAATGGTATCAGTAGGGTACAGGATTATCCCCCCGCTTTTTAAAACTTCAACTGCCTTTTTTATATCGTCGTGCATAGTCCTCTTGTTGTGTAGCTTTTTACCCCCTGTCGCTTCTTCGGCGCTCCTGTCCTCCGTCAGCTGACGGAGACAATCGGAACGAAGTGACGATAGGGGGGATTTATTCTATCCTATTAATTCCGCGTACAAAGAAATCAATTTTTCAACATAATTTTTGGGTTGAAATTCATTGGCTCTCACGCGTCCTTTCATTATCAATTCTTTCCGGAAATTGGTGTCGGTAAGTATTTTTTCAATATTGTTTCCCAGCTCTTCAATGTTTTGTGGCGAACAAAGCACAGCTGCATTGCCGGCCGTTTCAGGTAAACACGAAGCGTTGGACGTAATTACCGGACAACCGCAAGCCATCGACTCGATTACCGGCAATCCAAAACCTTCGAATACCGAAATGTAAATGGATAATTGCGCCAGTTGATAAATACCTGCCAGATCGGTTTCCGGAATGTTTCTTAGAAAAATTACCCGGTTGTGAAGCTGTTTTTCTGCTATGTACTTATGAATGTCGTTACAATACGATGTTGGATTGCCAACCAAAACCAATGGCAGTTGGATGTTTTTTTCAACCAGTGCTTTAATGATCGAAAGCTGGTTTTTTCGCTCTTCAACTGTACCAACGGCCAAAATAAAATCGTTGGGCAGTTTATATTTTTCTTTGATCTTTCCGGTATTGGCATTCTCGAAAAACAGGGGTGAAATGGCCTGATGAAGAATCTCAATTTTTTCCGGGTCAACATCCACAAAATCGATAATATCGTCTTTGGTTTGCTGGCTGATGGCCAAAATTTTGGTAGCAGCATTGCAGGCATATTTTGTTTTTCGGAAATAAATAGCGCGGTCGAGTGTTTTGTAAAATTCGGGATAACGAATAAATATGAGATCGTGAATGGTTACCAGCGTAGGGATAGCGGTTTTGTGGATCCCTTTTGGAAGTTCGTTACTCAATCCATGAAACAGATCGAGTTTGTGATCCTTAACTTCGTCACTCAGTTGTATCGAACGCCAAATGGCTTTTTTAAATCCGGAGTGCGCATGCTCAGGGGCCACAATATCAAACTTGTCCTGTTCCTCCAACATTGCTGCTTTTTCCTCGGGAGTAAAAAGTGTATAGTGATGACCGGGGAAATATTTCTGAAGGGCGTTCAAGGTATTCCGGCTGTAGTTGCCTAACCCCGAGGTGTTCAGAAATGCTCGTTTTGCGTCGTATCCTATCTTCATAGTTAGTTGTTTTGTGTGCTTTTAAAAATACAAAAAAGGCCGGGTTTTGTAGCCCGGCCTCATTAATTTATTGTGAAGTATAAATTTCTTAAAAGTCTTTAACACCTTCGAAGTCGAGTGTTGCAAAATAATCGTCGAGTGTTTCTGCACGTCGGATTTCAACCACATCGCCATTCTCACGAAGCAGCAATTCGGCCGATTTAAGTTTTCCGTTGTAGTTAAATCCCATTGAATGGCCGTGTGCTCCGGTGTCGTGAATTACCACAATATCGTCCGGATCAATTTCGGGCAGCATGCGGTCGATAGCAAATTTGTCGTTGTTTTCGCACAACGATCCGGTAACGTCGTATTTCACATTCGCCTCATCGTTTTCTTTTCCCATAACTGTAATGTGATGGTAGGCACCGTAAAGCGCAGGACGCATCAGGTCGGTCATGCAGGCATCCAGGCCGGCGTAGGTTTTATAGGTTTTTTTAATGTGGCGAACTTTGGTTACCAAATAACCGTATGGCCCGGTAATGGCACGGCCCGATTCGAAAAATATTTTCAACGGAGCAAGTCCGGCTTTCATAAGTATGTTATCATAGTGTTTTTTCACACCGGCGCTAACCGATTCCATGTTAACCGGTTTTTCGCCCGGTTTGTAAGGAATTCCAATTCCGCCGCCCATATTGGCAAATTCAATTTTTACGCCTGTTTTTTCGTAAACCTCAACGATTAAATTAAACAGCAGCTCGGCAGTTTCAACAAAATAGGCCGGTTCAAGTTCGTTTGAAGCTACCATGGTGTGAATGCCAAAATGTTTTACCCCTTTTTCTTTCAGGATTTTATAACCTTCAATTATTTGCTCGCGGGTAAAACCGTATTTCGCTTCTTCCGGATGTCCGATTATCACATTTCCTTCTTTCAAACTTCCGGGATTGTAACGCATACAAATCGTATCGGGCAATCCTACATGCTTGTCAACAAAGTGGATGTGCGAAATGTCGTCGAGATTAATGATGGCGCCCAAATCTTTAGCCAGCTGAAATTCGTAAGCCGGCGTATCGTTCGAGGTCAGCATAATTTCGTTGCCGCTCATTCCAATACGTTTGGCCAGTTCCAACTCAGCAACAGAACTACAGTCAATTCCAAAACCTTCCGCTCTAAGAATCTTCATCAGGTATGGATTTGGCGCGGCTTTAATTGCATAATATTCTTTAAAGCCTTCGTTCCACGAAAATGCTTTATTGAAATTGCGTGCATTCTCAATCATTGCCTTCTCATCGTAAATATGAAACGGAGTAGGGTGGTTCTCAATAATGCTTTCAAGCTGTTCTTTGCTAAAAGGTAGATTTTTTTCTGCCATATTTTCTCGTCTTATTTTATGCTTTACAAAGCTAATTCTTTTCTTTCATCTAGTAGAATTAGTCTAAATAAAGAACAATCTAATTAACCGGAAGTTTACAATTATTAGGATTCAATATAATGCATGGCCGCTTTTATGCCATCGGCAGCACTTGAAATAATTCCGCCGGCATATCCGCTGCCTTCGCCAACGATGTAAATATTTTCGAATCCTTCGCACAAACTACTTTGGTCGCGAATTACCTGAACGGGCGATGATGTTTTGCTTTCGAAACCCAGCAAATGGCCATTTTCAAAACCGCGCATTTTACGAATAAAATCCTGCAAGCCAACCTGCATCGATTCTACAACCGGTTTGGGTAACAGGTCCCATAGCGGAGCCGGTTTTAAACCCAGCGGGTAACTGGTTTCAAACTGCGATCCTTTGCCCTTTTGTTTTAAGAAGTCATTAATGGAGCATGCCGGAGCTGCATAGCCTTCAGTAAATTGATAAAAACTCTCCTCCAGCTTTTGCAGGTTATCGAGTGCTTCAACGGGCGAAACGGTTTTACCTGCTAGCTCATCGGGATGAATGGCAGCAACACAGGCTGCATTGGCAAAGTTGCCGTTGCGTTTGTAGTAGCTCATTCCGTTAACGATGTTGGTGTGTTCGTAAGCTGCTGCCGGAACGACCATGCCGCCCGGGCACATGCAAAACGAAAATACCGAATGTTTGCCGTCGGCTTGCGAAGTGAGGCGGTATTCGGCGGCTTTCACTCCTGGAAGTTGCGGCTTTCCCCATTGTGCCCGATTGATGGTTTCCTGTGTGTGTTCCATGCGGCTGCCAATGGCAAAATTCTTAGTGCGAAAAGGAATGCCTCTTCTGATTAGCATTTTATAGGACTCGAAAGCCGAATGGCCGGGAGCAACAAAAAGCGCATCAGCCGGAAGATTACCTTTTGAGGTAACTACTTCTTTCACTTTTGAATTGACGATTACCACATCTTCCAGCATTGTCTCAAAAAGAAATTTGCCTCCGAGATTTTCAAAAGCTTCGCGTAGGTTTTGCACTATTTTACGCAGGTTGTCAGTTCCCAAATGTGGGTGAGTCATGTATAAAATTTCTTCCGGCGCACCGGCTTCTACATAACTTTCAAGAATAAACTGTTTTTCTTTCGAAATGCGTTTCGAGCGCGATGTCAGTTTCCCGTCCGAGAAGGTTCCGGCGCCACCTTCGCCAAAAGCGTAATTATTTTGGGCGTTGAAAGTTCCGGTTCGCTCGAAGTTTGAAATGGCTTTTCCACGCGTTGATACATCTGATCCGCGTTCAATCAGCGTAACATCAAAACCGGCTTTTTGCAGCACAAAAGCGTTAAAAAAACCGGCCGGGCCGCTACCCACAACCACAATTTTTTTATTGCTTTTTTTATAGGGAATTTCCAGTTTCTCTTTTTCAACTTGTTCATCTCCTTTCAATTCCGGCGATGTTACAACAGCTTTTACCAACCAGTGGATATTCGATTTATTCCGTGCATCCAGACTTTTCGTTTCCAATTCGTACGAAAAGTTTTTAATCCTCAGAGTTTTGGCAATTCGGCTCTGCAGCAAATCTGCACTATAATTGGTAGGTAGTTTTAGCGAAACTGATTTTGTTCCCATGTACTGAAATATTAGAAGCCAAAAATACGGAAAGATTACAGGTTTCTGAACAGCCATTTCAAAAAAACAAAAATTCGTTGTAACGTATCATAAAGTTGTGCGTCACATAATCGAAACAAAGCAGGCGAGCTTCATCGTCAGAAAACAAAAAACGTACAGAACTATTTTTTTACATGCGAAAAAGGGTTGTTCATCGAAAAAAAACTGAGGGTAAACCTTTTTTTCATCAACTTTAAATTGAAAACAAAAAATCGACGGCTTTTAATAGCCGGATAAACAGAAAACAAGTTCAAGCCATGATTAGTCTAAACAATGTTCACAAGTCGTATGTAACGGGCAGTAACTCGTTGCATGTATTAAAAGGAATCGACCTTGAAATTAACACCGGAGAGTTCGTCTCCATTATGGGGTCATCAGGTTCCGGGAAATCAACTTTGCTAAATATCCTTGGAATTTTGGATAATTACGATGAAGGATCGTATTATCTGAACGGATCGCTGGTAAAAGACATGTCGGAAAAGAAGGCAGCCAAACTTCGAAATGAATTGGTAGGTTTTGTATTTCAGTCGTTTAACCTGATTTCATTTAAAAATGCTTTGGAAAATGTGGCGCTTCCGCTGTATTACCAGGGCGTAAGTCGTAAAAAGCGAAACAAAATTGCAGAGGAATACCTCGATAAAGTTGGTTTGCTGGATTGGGCAACACACTTGCCCAGCGAAATGTCGGGCGGACAAAAGCAACGTGTTGCAATCGCTCGTTCGCTCATTTCTCAGCCAAAAATTATTTTTGCCGACGAGCCAACCGGTGCACTCGACACCAGCACTTCGTACGAGGTAATGGATATTCTGAAAGAAATTAACAACGATGGTATTACAGTTATTCTGGTAACACACGAGCATGATATTGCTTCGATGACCCAGAAAATTGTGCGATTGAAAGATGGCCATATTGATGAGATCATTAAAAACGGCGAATTGAAAAACTTTCAGCATCAGTACGCCAAAGAACTGGAAACAGCCTGATTCAGTTAACAGTCTCAGTTTTCAGTCGCAGCAGGCACTTTTGCCTTTTTACTTTTCACTTTTCACTTTTAACTTGAAATTATCATGTTCGATATTGATAAATGGCAGGAGATCTTTGCCACCATCAAAAAAAATAAAATGCGCACTTTCCTTACCGGATTTAGCGTAGCCTGGGGAATTTTCATGTTAATGATTCTTTTGGGAGCCGGTAATGGATTAAGCAACGGCGTGTCGGAAAATTTTATGCGCGATGCCGTTAATGCCATGTGGTTGTGGAGTGGCCGCACCAGTATTCCGTACAAAGGCATGCAGGAAAACAGGGAAATCCGCTTTACCAATGCCGATTACGATATCCTGAAAGACCTGGAAGGAATTGAGCACACCTCGGGCCGTTATTATATTGGCGGAAATCTCTTCTCGTATGGAAATGAATACGGCGAGTATTCAGCTATAACCTGTCATCCTGATTTAAAAGATGTGGAGTCGATTGAAATTGTAGAAGGTCGTTTTGTGAACCAGGTTGATATCGATCAGACCCGAAAATCGGTAGTGCTGGGAAAAGACATTTACGATGCGCTTTTTAACGGAAAAGAGGCCATTGGCGAATATGTTCGTGTAAATAACATTCCGTTTAAAGTGGTTGGAATTTGCACTGAGGGCGGTGGCACTCGTCACCGAAATGCCTACATTCCGGTTACTACCGGGCAAAAAGTATTTAACGGATCAAATCGCCTGCACAACTTTGCCTTAACCATTAACGCCGAAACACTGGAAGAAAGCCAGGCCATTGAAAACCGTGTTCGGGAGAGACTGGCCCGTAAACATAAATTTGATGCTACCGATGAATCGGCCATGGGATCGTACAATAAACTGGAGGATGTTATTCAAACCATGAAGCTGTTCCAGGCTATCGATATTTTTATCTGGATAATTGGTATCGGAACCCTGATTGCCGGAGTGGTTGGAGTAAGCAATATTATGCTGATTGTGGTAAAAGAACGTACCAAGGAAATTGGTATCCGTAAAGCCATTGGTGCCAGTCCTGCCTCAGTAATCGGACTGATTCTTTTGGAAGCTGTAATGATCACAACCATCGCCGGATACATCGGCCTTGTGTTGGGAACCGGGCTGATGGAAGGCCTGAACTTTATTGTGGAGAAACAATTTGAAGCCTCGGCAGCAACCAACGGCGGCAACGGCGAAACCTTGTTCCGCAACCCTACGGTTGATTTGGGAATTGCCCTATTGGCCACATTATTACTGGTGGTTGCCGGTGCCATTGCCGGGTATATTCCGGCAAAGCGAGCTGCAAAAATCAAACCTATTGAAGCCTTGCGCGACGAATAACTCTGAACTTTAAACTTTAAACTCGAAACTAAAATGTTCGACTTAGACCTTTGGAAAGAAATATTAAGCGCTTTAAAGAAAAACCGGATGCGCAGTTTTATGACCGCTTTCGGTGTGTTCTGGGGAATATTTATGCTGATAATTATGTCGGGAGCCGGCCGTGCCCTTGAAAACGGGGTGATGGACGGAATTAAAGCTTTCGCATCCAATTCAGCATTCTTCTGGACCGAGCGCACCAGCAAACCCTATAAAGGATTTCAACGCGGGCGACGCTGGAACTACAAAAACACAGATATTGAATACATAAAAGCCAACATCAGCGATATTGAATACTTGTCGCCACGATTGTTCGGACCAAGCAGCGGAGGTGGTGATAATGTAATTCGCGGTAAAAAAACAGGCGCCTTTAATATTTATGGCGATTATCCCGAGTTTTTCAAAATCGATCCGTGGACACCGCTGCAGGGACGACTGATCAATACCATCGATATCCAGCATTCGCGAAAAGTGGTGAATATTGGTGAACGCGTAGTGGAAGTGATGTTCGATACGGATGAAGATCCGATTGGCGAATACCTGAAAATTAACGGCGTTTACTTTCAGGTGGTTGGTGTGGTAAAAGGCGAAACCCGCGTAAATATTGGCGGAGGCCGGAAAAATGAAACCATAATAATGCCGTTCACTACCATGCAAAAAACCTTTAATATGGGCGACGATGTGCATTTCTTCTCGGTAACCTCGCAACCCGGTATTCCTGTAAGTAAAGTTGAGGCCCGCTTAATGGAGCTGTTGAAAGAACGCCACAGTGTAGCACCCGACGATCAACAGGCTGTTGGTTCATTCAATATTGAAGTGGAATGGAAAAAGTACATGGGCCTTTTTACCGGCATTCAGCTATTAACCTGGATTGTGGGAATTGGAACCTTGCTGGCCGGAGTAATTGGCGTAAGTAATATTATGCTGGTAATTATTAAAGAACGCACACAGGAAATTGGTATTCAGCGGGCCATTGGCGCCACACCCGGAAAAGTGATTCTGCACATTGTTGCCGAAAGTGTTTTCCTTACAGTTATTGCCGGATACATTGGGCTGGCGCTGGGAGTAGGATTGCTCGAACTGCTGAATATGGTACTGGAAATGAATGCCGGAAGTGGCGATGATATTTTCTTCCGCCATCCGGAGATCAGTTTTAAAATGGCCGTTGGAGCGCTTTCAGTACTGGTAGTTTCCGGAATATTTGCAGGGTTAATCCCGGCACGTCGGGCGGTAAGTATTAAACCTATTGATGCGTTGCGCGACGAGTAAAAAATGCGGGATTGGGAGTTGAATTCACCGCCTATCTCCACTGCGTTCCGATTGTCTCCGTCAGCTGACGGAGGACAGGAGCGACGAAGAAGCGACAGGGGGTAAAAAAGTTGAGTCTGAAAAAGAAAAATAAAATTGAATCAAAACAATAACAAAAAACAATGAAAAAACGCTCTGCACTTTGCGCTTTGCGTTTTGCAAAAACAAACTAGCCATGAAACGAGCCAACCGAAAAAGTAAGCTAAAAACTGGTAATTAATTTGGCGAGTTACATCGAGTGCAATTGAAAACAAAAAACATAACGAGATGAAAAAAGTATTTAGAATTTTAGGAGTTGTAGTATTGGTAGCAATATTTGGAGGAACACTTTTCTTCCTGTACAACAAATCGAAAAAGAAAACTGATTATTTCGAGAACAAGAATCCGTTTTATAGCGATGTAGTAATGAAAACGGTTGCTACCGGTTCGGTGGTGCCGCGTTTTGAAATTGAGATCGTTCCGCAGGTTTCAGGAATTATTGATGAATTGTTTGTTGAAGCCGGCGATAAAATTACAAAAGGCCAGGTGGTTGCACGCATCAAAATTATTCCTGACATGGTAACACTGAACTCGGCTGAAACCCGTGTTAACCGTGCGAAGATTGGTTTTGAAGATGCCCAGATTGATTACGATCGTCAGCAGAAATTATTTGATAAAGAAGTGATCTCGTACGAAGAATTTAAAGCGGCAAAAGTGGCCTACGATTCAGCAAGGGAAGAACTGACTGCTGCCGAAAATAATCTGGAATTAATTAAAAATGGTGTAACAAAAAAGGCTGCAACGGCTACTAATACGCTGGTGCGCTCAACCATTAATGGAATGGTGCTGGATGTTCCGGTTGAAGAAGGTAATTCGGTAATTCAGGCCAACACCTTTAACGCAGGAACTACCATTGCATCGGTTGCCGATATGAGCGATATGATATTTGAAGGAAATGTGGATGAAACCGAAGTTGGGAAAATTCGCGAAGGAATGCCAATTGAACTGGAAATTGGTGCTATCGATAAAGAAAAATTTGCTGCCGTTCTTGAATATATTTCACCCAAAGGAGTGGAGGAGAACGGTGCCATTCAGTTTGAAATTAAAGCAAATGTAAAACTGAAAGAAGGCCAGTTTATCCGCGCCGGATACAGTGCAAATGCCAATATCGTTCTGGAGCGCAAAGATAATGTGATGGTTATTTCCGAAGGATTGCTTCAGTTTGAAAACGACTCGTCGTTTGTGGAGGTGAATGTAGGTTCGGCCGAAGAGCCAAACTACGAAAAACGTTGGGTACACACTGGCTTGTCTGATGGGATAAATATTGAAATTACTGAAGGATTGAAAGCCGACGATAAAGTAAAAGGCGAAAAGATCGATCCGAAGAAAGTTCAGGAAACACAAGCCAATAATGGTTAACAATAGGTAATTCACATTGCTTTATGTAAATTAGTGGCAAAACAAAAAACAATACATGATGAAGAATCTTTTAACCTTATTTTTAGGAATAGTACTGTCGGCAGGAGCCGTTAACCTGCAGGCGCAAAACGTCTGGGATTTGCAATCCTGTTTCGATTACGCCATCGAAAACAACCTTCAGGTAAAACGACAGGAGATAAATACACGATACAACGAAACGCTGGTTAAGCAGGCAAAAGATGATAAGCTGCCGAACCTGAACGGCCAGGTGAATAATAACTATAATTATGGGCGTTCGCTTACCAATGAGAATGTTTATACAAATAGTAATTCGGTAGGGATATCGGGGAGTTTGTCGACCAATATGACATTGTTCAACGGTATGATTTTAACCAACACGGTAAAAATGCGAGAGCTTGACTTACAAGCAACAATGGCCGATCTGCAAAAAACAAAAGACGATATCATGTTGGGGATTGCAGCCGAATATCTCGAAATTCTTTTTGCGCAGGAAGTGCAACTGGTTGCCGAAGCTACCATTGAAGTTACCAAACAGCAGATTGAGCGTACTCGTCAGCTTGTTGATGCGGGAAGTGAAGCACGAGGCGCCTTGTTGGAAATTGAGGCGCAGCTGGCGCGCGAAGAGTTAGATTTGGTAAATGCACAAAACCGGGTTCAGTTGGCTTATCTTAATTTATACCAGTTTTTGGAGTTGCCCATGGCCGAAAGTTTTACCATTGAAAAGCCATCGTTACCCGAAATTAAGGCCAATCTAACCATGATAAATGCCTACGACGTGTTTAGCACTGCCATTAACGTGCGTCCCGAAATAAAAGCGGCTCAGTTGCGCGTTGAAAGTGCCATGAAACAGTTGGAAATAACAAAAGGTAACCGTTATCCGACTCTATCGCTTGGTGGCAATTATTACACCGACTATAGTGATGCGAACAAGATCTATGATTTTAGTACAGGGCAAAGTTTTGGTAAGGTGCCATTTGGAGATCAGATTAAGAATAATAGAAGATATGGATTTGGTTTTTCTTTAAACATTCCGATATTCAATCGTTTCCAGGTGAAGAACAATATTTCGAATTCGGAGTTGCAAATAGCCGATTACGAGTATCAGTTGCAACAAAGCCGCAATGTTTTACGCCGAGACATTGAGCAGGTATATACCAATGCACTGGCTGCTTTTAACCGTTACATTTCTACCGATAAAGCAGTGGCTTCAATGAAAGAAGCTTTTCGTTACACCGAAGAAAAGTTTAATGTGGGAATGATCAACTCGGTAGAATACAACCAGAGTAAAACAAACCTGACCAATGCTCAGTCGGATTTAATACAGGCAAAATACGAATATATTTTCCGCACGAAAATACTTGATTTCTACAACGGTGTACCAATCACCTTGTAGCAAATCTTGCTTGAACATTGTTTTTTGTGCCCCTGACTGAAAAGTCAGGGGCTTTTTATTTGTTCGCTAACACAGAAATACCCAAAGTTTTTGAACCACATTAGGAACATAGAACACATTAGACTTTCCTTCTCTGTGGCGCTCGGTGTTTTCTCTGTGGTATATTATCCCGCAAAGGCGCGAACCCGTCATTTGAATGCTCTTTCTAAAATCAGAAATCGTTAATCATCATTCGAAATTCATCATTCATCCAGTTGTATTTATTCTTTTGCTCAAACGCATTGCAGTCACTTTGTGGTTCTAACAATTTAAATATCTTTGTCTTTAACTTATTATACCTAAATCAATTAAAGCTGTTTCTTATGAAGTTGACTTTGACCGTCTTATTTTGTGTTCTCTTCTCAATGGCCGGGGTAGCCAATGGTTTTGATTTAAAATCGGATACAACCATAAATACCTTCAATAAAGACTATGTTTATCATGTAAAAAAATTACAAGGGCTAATAAATATCGATGGAGTAATTGACGAAATAGATTGGGAACGAGCTCAAAAAGCAGATAAGTTTTACCGGGTGCTGCCTGTTGATACGGGGTTTGCAAAGCAGCCTTCAACCATGATGATGGCCTACGACGATAAAGCTTTGTATGTAGCACAAATATTTTACGATACCATTCCCGGCAAACGTGTAATGGAATCGTTCCGTCGCGATTTTAGCTTTGGAAATAACGATAACCTGCTTATATTTTTCGATACATTTTTAGATCAAACGAACGGTTTTTCGTTTGGCGTTTCGGCCTCGGGAGCAAAATGGGATGGAACCATGAGCAACGGAAGCAGTGTTTCGCTCGACTGGGATTGCAAATGGGAAATTGAGACAAAACATTACGACGATCGTTGGGTAAGCGAAATGCGTATTCCTTTTAAATCGGTGCGGTACCCAAAGGATAGCAAGGAGTGGAATGTAAACTTTAGCCGACTCGATTTGAAATCAAATGAGAAGTCGGCATGGGCTCCAGTTCCCCGGCAGTTCCCAACAGCGTCGCTGGCTTATACCGGTCGCATGAAATTTGAGGAGCCGTTGCCAAAATCGAAAATGCAGTTTTCGGTTATCCCATATTTGCTGGGCGGAGCGGCAAAAGATTTCGAGGCCGGAACAAGTACCGATTATCGTACCGATGTTGGTTTTGACGCAAAAGTTGGTATTTCATCGTCGATGACACTCGACCTGACCTACAATCCTGATTTCGCACAGGTTGAAGTCGATCAGCAGGTAACGAATATCGATCGTTTCGAATTGTTTTTTCCTGAAAAACGACAGTTCTTTCTCGAGAATAGCGACTTGTTTTCCAGCTACGGATACGAGCATAGTCTTACCCCGTTTTTCTCGCGCAGAATTGGTTTGGATGCTCCGGTACTGGTCGGTGGCCGACTGAGCGGGAAAATTGGTAACGACTGGCGGGTAGGTTTTATGAATATGGCCACCGAAGAAACCAGCGAAAACCTGGCGCGGAATTTTACGGTGGCTTCTGTTCAAAAGAAAATGTTTACGCGATCGAGCCTGGGATTTATTGCCGTTAATAAAGAATATTTTGATGTGCCATCGGACACAAGTATGTATAACCGTGTGATTGGTTTGGATTATAACCTGGCCAGCAAAGACAATGTGTGGGATGGGAAGTTCTTTTACCACCGCTCGTTTCAACCCGGTAACCCCGGCAAACAATATGCACAGGGAGCTATGCTAGAGTACAGCACTTCGCATCTTCAACTTGGTATTTTCGAAACTTCGGTAGGCGAGAATTACCGTGCAGAGGCCGGATATGTGCGCCGAACCGGGTACAATTTTATTGGTGCTTCGGCTGGTTATACTTTTGTGCCCAATAAAAAAGTGGTGAATCACGGGCCAAGTATAAAACTCGATAATTATTTCAATCCTGATAATGACCTAATTGAACATGAATACGAGTTTGAATACGAATTAACCTTTGCAAACAGGGCCGAGCTGAGTTTTGAATATAGTGATCAGTTTGTAAAGTTGCGTGGTGATTTTAATCCAACACAAGACCCCGATCATTATTTGCCTGAAGGATCGGAATACGACTTCGGACTTTTCTCGGTGTCTTATCAATCAACACGTAAATCGTTATTTACCTGGGAAGCTGAAGCCTCAAAAGGGAGTTTCTATAGTGGCGATATTCAGTACATTCAGGGAGAGATCGGTTACCGCTTTCAACCCTATGTAAATCTGACTATGAATATTAACTACACCGATATGGATTTGGGCGATCCGTTTAGCCGCGAAAAATTCTGGCTGGTTGCCCCGAAAATGGATATCACTTTTACCGATAAAATATTCTGGTCCACGTTTGTGCAGTACAACGAGCAAATTGATAACCTGAACATCAACTCGCGTTTCCAGTGGCGTTACCAACCTGTTTCGGATATTTACCTGGTTTATACCGATAATTATTTTACCGGAAACTGGAACTCCAGAAACAGGGCCGTGGTTTTAAAAATGACTTATTGGTTTAATTAAGTGATTTTACCGGTTTCCATTATTAGCTGAACTATTCCGCCTCACATTCGTAAAAAAACCAACATAACTGACAAAAATCACTTCGGATTGAAGTCGCAGATTGTATGTTTTACCAATTTGTTAAACCGATTTTGGGGGCTTCAAATTATTTCAAACATCGCGAAAAAAAATTAACTTTGCGTGCCTTAAAACAATTTGACAGACAATTGTTTAAGTTAAAAACGATTTTATAATAATAAAACTCACTAGTAAAATGAAAGTAACAGTAGTTGGAGCAGGTGCGGTAGGTGCAAGTTGTGCCGAGTATATTGCAATTAAAGATTTTGCAGAAGAAATTGTATTGGTTGATATCAAAGAAGGTTTTGCTGAAGGTAAAGCAATGGATTTGATGCAAACTGCTTCGTTAAACGGTTTTGACTCAACTATCGTTGGTGCCACTAACGATTACACTAAAACAGCTGGTAGCGATGTTGCAGTTATTACAAGTGGAATTCCACGTAAACCGGGAATGACTCGTGAAGAGCTGATTGGTATTAATGCCGGAATTGTAAAAGACGTTGCTGAAAAGTTGATCGCTGAGTCGCCAAACGTAATCATTATTGTGGTTAGTAACCCAATGGATACAATGGCTTACCTGGCACACAAAGCTACAGGTCTTCCTAAAAACCGCATTATCGGTATGGGTGGTGCATTAGATAGCGCTCGTTTTAAATACAGATTGGCTGAAGCATTGGAATGTGCACAGTCAGACATCTCAGCTATGGTAATTGGTGGACACAGCGATACCGGTATGGTTCCGTTAATCGACAAAGCTGTTCGTAACAGTGTTCCTGTTACTGAATTTTTAAGTGAAGAAAAACAAACTGAAGTTGTTGAAGCAACTAAAGTTGGTGGTGCTACTTTAACAAAATTACTGGGAACCAGTGCATGGTATGCTCCTGGTGCAGCAGTATCAGAATTGGTTCGCGCCATTGCATTGGATTCTAAAAAATTGTTCCCATGTTCAGCTCTTCTTGAAGGTGAGTATGGTTTAAGCGACATTTCAATCGGTGTTCCTTGTATCATCGGTAAAAACGGTATCGAGAAAATCGTTGAAATCGAACTTTCAGCTGCTGAAAAAGAAAAACTGGCTGCAAGTGCAGAGGGTGTTTCAAAAGTGAACGATTTACTATAGTTCATAAGAATAATAACAGCATACAGAGGCTCGCAATTTTGCGGGCCTTTTTTATGCCAATTTGTTTTAAATTTGAAGCCATGCGAACGAAAATACCAATCGACATAATAGAGCTTGAATCCTTGAACTATCATTTAATTTTGCCAACGCAGCCTGACGAAGGCGAAACCGCTTATTGGGTGATTGATACCGGGGCCTCAAAATCGGTATTTGATAAAAACCAGGCTGATTTTATTTTGTCGGAAGAGGAAGGCACCGAAGATCTTCATGCAGCAAATATGAGCGAAGAACCTTTAAAAACATCGCTGGGTATTTTAAAACCATTGTTTTTTGGAAAGCTGAAAGTAGAGGCTATGAAAGTTGCTTTGCTCGATATGGATCACATTAACGAACTGTACCAAAAAGTTAGCGACTATAAAATCTGTGGTTTGCTGGGAAGCGATTTCCTGCTGAAATATAATGCTGTTATTGATTATAAACGAAAGCGAATAGTACTTTCAAAACCAAAAGTATAAATCTAAGTTGATTGCTTGAGATCTAATTCAACGTTAACGAATTTACAATAGCTTTCAATTCTTCTCTTTGCGTGTCCGATTGATATGTGATAGTGATGTCTATATAGTAGTCATCCCTTTTTGTCGCAAAATGAGTTTGTCGCATTGTCATGTCCTGAATTGTCATTGCCAGATCAAAAGTATAACATTCAATATTGTTGGTCAGTACTGGCTTTTCAATTTTTGAAGTGATGGGGTTTAAATTTGCATATTGTTTCCGGACATGCACTAAATACTCGCTTTCGTCTTTTAGTTTAGGATAAAGCGTACAACTTTCTGCTATCACGGCCAGGTTAGGTTTAAAATCTGCCTTTTCTCCTTCTCTGTATATTGTGAGTAAGTTGGCAACTAAAACAGTGTCCTTTTTATCCGGTTCGGCTGCAGCTGCTTCTTTTTCAATTTTACCCAAAGTATCCACATTCCAGCTTTCCGGGACATTCAAACTCATTTTGAAATAGGTACTCGTGTAAACACCATTTTCCAGCTCACCTTCTTCAACCGAACTACGATTTATATCCTTACAACTCATCGAAACAAGAAAGGTTAACAAAACGAAGGTAAAACCTAATTTTTTTTCATGGTATATTTTTAGAATGATTTTGTGCAGTAATCGAATCAACTATTGTTTAATCGCTATTCGAAACAAACGCGATTTTCTTACTGTCGGGCGACCAGCTCGGAACATTCATTGATCCCTGTCCGCCATAAATGTAGGCTATAATTCGTGGTTCGCCACCTTCGTACGGCATTAAACGAATAAGACAATGTTTGTAAAACGGATGATCAGCAGGATCAATATCTTCAGGAAATGAAATAAATACGATCCACTTTTTATCAGGGCTAACATGCGGAAACCAGTCGTTGTATTTATCATCGGTCAGCTGTACCGGATTTTTGCCATCGGCATCCATGCGCCACAATTGCATTTTTCCGCTTCTGGCCGAGTTGAAAAATATGTATTTCCCATCGGGGCTGAATTCAGGTCCGTCATCAAGTGTTTTTTCGTTGGTCAGTTGTGTTTCTTCGCCAGTAGCAACATTAACACCGTAAATGTCGAATTGACCGTTTCGCTGGCCGGTAAATATCATCGTTTTTTTATCGGGCGACCAACCATGAAAATACGAGGCGCCAAGTCCTGTTTTTGTTACCTTGACTGGGGTAGAATCGCCTTTTGCCGGCAAATAATAAATGGTGGAATTTCCGTCGTTATCAGCGCTGTGGTGCGAAATACCCAACAGACTTCCATCGAAAGTTAAAACATGGTCGTTGTTGTTGTTTGTGGCAAAGCCGGTATTTAACGGTTTGATTTCGCCGTTAGCCAGTTTGTAGGTGAATAAATGCCCTTTTGAATTGTAGATCAGCTTTTCATTATCAGTTGTCCAGTTTGGTGCCTGAATAGAATGTGCCGAATGGTGTATTTTTTTGCGCAAACCACTTTCAATATCCAGTATTTCAAGGTCGCTGCCAATATAATCGGTGTAAGGCACGTAATCTTCTTTTTCGGGACGGATAATTCGCACGTTTCGGTAAACAGCACTTTCCATCACATCTGCATTGTGGGCACAAACATAAATACCCACGTAAACTTCGTTGTCGAGCGACAGGTTTTCGAGTTGAGCCACTTTGAATGGTTCACCAAACTTTGCAGTCGACATGATGAAAGTGGAGCCTTTTCTTTCCAGCTGAATTACATCCGGCGACTGATCTTCGGACGTTACTTCTTCCGTATCGGCGCCTGCAGTTTTGCGGTATTGTAACGATGTAAGCCCGTCGCCATGAACAGTTGCATTGGCGTGTGGCGAGTTACTGTCAAGATTATTCCGAACCATCCAGCCCACTTTGCGGTGCGGATCAACGCCATCGCCCAAAAGTTTTACTTCGGCGCGTAGAATAAAATCGCCCTGAAGTGTTGTCCACAGGTAATGAAACTGGTCGTCGGCAAACCACATATTAAACCCTGAACCGCCAATTGTGTAGCTTTGGTTGTTCGAATTATACGAAGCAAAACCCGGGTGTTTGCAGTCACCAATATCGGTGTGGTTATCAAAAATCCCTGTTTTATTTTGTGCCATGGCAAAATTTAAACCGATTAATAAAATACAAAGTACGGTGATTAAACGAAAGAAAGCAGATTTGATCATTACGTTTTAATTTAGTTGGTTAGCGTTGTGAGAAAGGTAAAAATAAGGAGTTTTCAAACAATTAAAAGAATTCAGGACCTATTATTGAACACATTCTGCCAAACTAATTTCGTTTGTAATATTCTGCCCGTGTTGCCGGAACAACTTCGTCGCGGTAAAATGCCAGCGATTCCGATTCAAATTGTTCTTCGCTCCAGTCGTAATTTTCCAGAAATTCATTCCCGGCTATCCAAACAAAAGCAAGCGCATTTATCGTTCCTGAAACGGTTTCAACCTTAACCGCTGCCATCTTGTATTCATCACCTTCGTAAAAAGTTAGCAGGTCAATCGCATTTTTGTCGAGGTTAAGTAGTACTTTGCCCTTAACTGTGGAGTTGTTTTTTTTGATAATTGCCGGGTAATCGGCTCCTTTTAATGCTAAGCGCGAGTAGCCGTTAAGCGTTGCATCCTGCCATTCTAACTTCTGCCTGCTTAAACCCTCAGCAATTTCAGGAAACAGCAGCGAGCCATATACAAATACATTCATCATAAATTGTTGGCGTTAAACGAAATACTTCAAAATTAGCGCTGGCATCTTTGGAAAGCTAGAGTATTTCGGTATATTTGCTCCGCTTAAAAATAAGGTGTAAAAACCAGTGTAAAAAGTTTTTTGCACAACAAATGTTTTAAGTTGTTGCAGGCAAGAAGTTTAAAGTATGATTTCTAAAATAAAAATAACCAGGAAAATTGTAGTGCGCGCAGCCATGTTTGTGGCAATTATTGCGGCTGCTTTGGTTTTGGATAATTATTTTGGGAATAATCCTGAGGAGGTGAAAAAGATTCAGGCCGAATCGCAGGAGCAGAGTAATGAGCAGGGCGCAGTTTACCTGATTACTCAAAGCTCGTCGAATACAATTAAAACCTTCGAAGATCGTGTACATTCACGTCATTCAAAACCTCAGTTGCACGACAAATTTTTACGCAATTATCACTCCATTCGAAATTATCAGGTTTTTAAAGCAGAGGTAGTTAAACAAACCACCCCGCTTATTTTATCCTATCATTACCTGGTTTTTCAAAATCACGTCTTTTCTCCCGAAGAAGACTCTATGGCTTAATCGTAATTCTTTTATTCGTTTAAAAGAATAGCAGGTGCGAAGTGTGCCTGAATGGGCTGGAATTCAATCAAATAAAAATATCAATAAACATTTAAATTCAAATTAAAATGCAAAACAAAGGTGCAATTTTAACATTTGCAATTCTGTTGGCAGCGGTATGTTTTTACCAGCTATCTTTTACCTGGGTTTCGAACAAGGTGAAAGATGATGCCATTGAATATGCACAAGGTGATGAAATGAAAGAGTTTCAATACCTTGATTCAATGAAAAGTGAAGTGGTTTACAACTTCCTGGGCTTGAAAAAATTTACTTTTAAAGATGTTCAGGAACTGGAAATTAACCTGGGCCTTGACCTTAAAGGAGGTATGAACGTAACACTTCAGGTTGAAGTGCAGGATATCATCCGTGCCATGTCGAATTACAGCGACGATGAAACTTTTAACGCTGCACTGGCACTGGCAACAAAAAACCAGCAAAACAGTACAAAAGACTACGTAACGCTGTTTGGCGAGGCTTTCGAAGAAATTGACCCGAACGCAAAACTAGCGTCGGTTTTTAATACGCTGGAATTGCGCGACCAGGTAAACTTTAACACCAGTAATGCTGATGTATTAAAAATTATCGATGAGCAAACCAAGGCTGCAATTGCCAATGCTTTTAATATCATCCGCACACGTATCGACCGTTTTGGTGTAGCACAACCTAATATTCAGAACCTGCAAACAAGCGGTAGAATTTTGGTTGAATTGCCGGGTGTTAAAGATCAGAACCGTGTGCGCAGCCTGTTACAGGGAACTGCAAACCTGGAGTTCTGGGAAACTTACGAGAACCAGGAAGTTTACCAATATATGCTTCAGGCCAACGAGCGCATTAAAGAAATGCAGGTGCTTGAATCGGAAAAAAGTGTGGAAGATACCACTCCCGAAACGACAGAGGCCGAAGCAACTGCTGACACCACTGAAGAGAACTCTTTGCTTTCGGAACTGGAAGCCGGAGCAGCCGGTGATACAACAGCAACACCTGATAATTTAGCTGCTTTCAAAGAGCAGTATCCATTGTTTGCATTACTGAATCCAAGTACCGATCAAACCGGTCAGCTATACGCCGGACCGATTGTTGGTATCGCACATGCAAAAGATACAGCAGAGATTAATACTTATCTGCACAATCCACAAATTAAAAGCATATTTCCACGCGACTTGAAATTTGCCTGGACAGCTAAATCGATGGATGAAGCGGGCAATTATTACCGCTTAATTGCATTAAAAGTTACTACCCGCGACGGAAAGGCACCTCTTGATGGTGGTGTAATTACCGATGCCCGTCAGGATTTCGACCAGTTTGGTTCAAACCCTGAAGTAGCCATGCAAATGAATGCTGAAGGTGCAAAAGTTTGGCAACGAATGACCAAAGAAAACGTTGGTAAATCAATTGCCATTGTTCTGGATGGTTATGTTCGTTCATTCCCGAATGTTAACCAGGAAATTGCCGGTGGACGTTCAAGCATTAGCGGACTGGAAAGTATTGAAGAGGCGCAAGACCTTGCAAACGTACTGAAGTCGGGTAAAATGCCGGCTCCTGCACGTATCATTCAGGAAGATATTGTTGGTCCTTCGCTGGGTCAGAAAGCTATTAACAGCGGTTTACTTTCATTCGTAATCGCTTTTGCGCTTGTACTTCTTTACATGTTGTTCTTCTACAGTAAAAATGCAGGTTTGGCAGCAAACATTGCCCTGATTGCCAACATGTTCTTCATCTTTGGTATCCTGGCTTCGTTAGGTGCTGTGCTTACACTGCCTGGTATTGCGGGTATCGTGCTTACAATCGGTATGTCGGTTGATGCCAACGTGCTGATTTACGAACGTATTCAGGAAGAGATGCGTGCCGGAAAAGGTGTGAAGCTGGCCATTACCGATGGTTATAAAAATGCGTATTCTGCAATTATCGACGGTCAGGTTACTACATTATTAACCGGTATTGTACTTTACATGTTTGGTTCAGGCCCGATTAAAGGTTTCGCTACTACGCTTATTATTGGTATCCTGACTTCACTGTTCTCGGCAATTTTCTTAACCCGTTTGATTTTCGAATGGCAGTTGAAAAAAGGTGGCCGTATCCTGTTTGCTTCTACAGCAACCGAAGGCTGGTTGCGTAACATGAAAATTAAATTCCTCGAGAAAAGAAAAATGTTCTATGTGATTTCAGGGCTATTTATTCTGATTTCTATCGGTTCTTTCTTTGTTCGCGGGTTGAATTACGGTATCGACTTTAAAGGTGGTCGCTCGTACATTGTAGAATTCCAGAAAGATGTTGAAGTTGGTGAAGTTCGTGCTGCTTTGGCCGATGTTTTCGGTGCAGCTCCTGAGGTAAAGACTTCGGGCGAAGACATTAAAATTACTACCGACTACCGAATTGAAGACCGCAGTGAAGATGTTGATAACGAAGTGGAGGCTTTGTTAATGCAAGGCTTGAAAGATGCCGATCTGATCGACCAATCGGTAACACTTGAGGAATTTACGCAGGATTATCAGCAGAGTTCGCAAAAAGTTGGGCCTACTATTTCGGATGATATTCGTAAGGATGCAGCTATTGCAATCGGTTTTTCGCTCATCATTATTTTCTTGTACATTCTTGTTCGTTTCCGCGACTGGCAATATGGTTTGGGAGCTGTTGCTGCCCTGGCGCACGACTCGTTAATCGTATTGGGTATCTTCTCATTACTGTCAGGAGTACTGCCATTCTCGTTGGAAATCGACCAGGCGTTTATCGCAGCTATTCTAACCGTGTTGGGTTACTCGATTAACGACACCGTGGTTGTATTCGACCGTATCAGGGAGTACCTGGGCTTGCACCCAAAACGCGACCGTGAAGAAAACGTTGATGCTGCATTAAACAGCACATTGCGTCGTACTTTCAGTACATCGCTGTCAACTTTCGTGGTACTGTTAGCAATCTTCCTGTTTGGTGGAGCTACCATCCGCGGCTTTACGTTCGCCTTGTTGATAGGTGTAGTTGTGGGTACTTACTCATCGCTTTTCATTGCAACACCAATTGCACACGACACACGTAACCGTGTTGCTAAAGCCGTTGCAAAACGTAAAAAATAGATTGAAGAAAGAAGTCGGAAGTCGTTAGACGGAAGACCGGACTTTATACGAAGGATGTCATCGCTTAATTGGGGTGACATCCTTTTTTTGGTGTGCCGTGCATGGTAAATAGCTATAGGGTGAAAGTCCTGAATGGGGGTTTGTAGTGCCAACCATTAGCCGAAGGCAAGGGTGTCCATCGTGAGGTGGAATCTGAAGGAAGC
>NZ_FOHT01000029.1:0-67772 GCF_900111425.1 Draconibacterium orientale
TACAAAGAACGGTCAAACTGTGCAGGCTTGCTGCTAAGTTCGGTATATCTACTGTCATTACCTCATTATGCCCATTAAAAATGGGTGGACTCTCGGAATGATATAAATCAAGGGAGATTGAAAAGAGAGGTGCTTTGCGGCAAAGCCGCGAAGCACCTCTCTTCAAACCAATCCGAATCATTATCATTGCGAACCAAGTGAAGCAATCTATTATTCTTTACTGGTAACTAATAATCCCAATTACAAAATCAATATGCAAAACTACTTCCCCCTAAAAACTCGCGCAGCAGCGAGGTTGGCGGGATTTCCACATCGCTGATGGGTTTAAAGTACGACAGGAATTCCAGTAAACGTGTGGACTCTGTATATTCCGGCTGATTCTCGAGCACGGTCTTTAATATCGGCTCGGCATATTTTTTCAAAACGGCCAGCTCGTAAATGGTTGCCGAGTTAAACATTATATCGGCATTCTCCTGGTAAGGGAAAATATTTTTCTCCTCGCCTTTTCGCACCGATGGCCAGCGTTTAATTGTATCGGCAGCGCGGTAGCCCCGGTATCGGCTATCGCGGATCATACGACGCAGCAAGCGGTTATCAGCTGTTGAAATATGCGTGTGCTCATCCACCGAAATCTGGGTAAGCGCCGATATGAAAATTTTAAAGGTGTTCTGCTCCTTTACATCGGTCAGCAGACCGGGATTCATTCCGTGAATACCTTCCACAATTAAAATATCATCCTTTTCGAGTTTCAGCGTTCTTCCGTTTTCCATGCGTTTTCCGCTATGGAAATCAAACTTGGGCAAACGCACTTCCTTGCCTTCAAAAAGAGCGATCAGCTGGTGGTTAAAAAACTCAATATCGATGGCTTCCAGCGCCTCAAAGTCGTATTCGCCACGTTCATCTTTTGGTGTATGTTCGCGATCAACAAAATAATCGTCGAGCGACACCTGGTACGGACGCATACCGTTTACTGCCAGCTGTACACCCAACCGTTTGCTAAATGTAGTTTTCCCCGATGCCGATGGTCCGGCAACCAACACCACCTTGGTTCCGTTTCCGCGTGCCGATATCTGATTGGCAATTTCTGCAATCTTTTTCTCGTGTAGCGCTTCCGATATTTTTATGATATCGCCACTACGGTTCTGAAGTGCAAAATCGTTCAAACTGCCAATGGTGGAAACATTCAGAATTTCGGCCCAGTCTTTTTGTTCCTGAAAGATCTCGAACAGCTTGTCGTTATACACAACTTTATGCAACTTTTTGAAGTGTTTCCGGCGCGGAACCTGCAACAACAAACCATCAAAATACGGAACCAGGCCATAATTTGAAATGTACCCGGTTGAGGGCAGCAGGTTGCCATAGAAATAATCGCCAAGATCGTTCAGAAAATAAAGATACGAGTACATACGCCCTTGTTGCTCGAACAGCTGGGCCTTATCCTCCAGCCCCTGTTTTGCCAGCAAATCAACGGCGTGCGATGTAATTATACCTTTCTTTACAAACGGAATATCGGCCTCAATAAGCGCATTCATTTCCTGCTTTATCGAAAAAATGTCAGAGTCGGAAATTTCGCGTTCCAGCCCCTGCAGTTCGCAAAAATAACCATTGCTTATACCGTTTTGCACTTTGAATGCCACATGCGGAAAAACTTCCTTAACTGCGGCGTACAACACAAAAACCAAACTACGGATATACATTCGTACACCATCGGGATGCGTAAAATCGATAAACTCGATGTGCTTGGGCTTTACCACGCAAAACGACAGCTCTTTCACCTGGTGGTTTACAATAGCTCCACAAACCTGGTTATGGAGTTTTATATTCAAATCTTTACTGATTTCGAGCAATGATGTCCCCATAGGATAAGTATGGGTCATATGTGTATTCCTGCAATAAATTTCAACTTCTCTCATAGCCACTGTTTGTCTGTTTCCAGTGGTAAATGTATAAAAATGCGATGAGCAATTACCGTTGCAAGTAAAGTTTTTCGGGCTCAACAGCGACACATTTCACCAAATATGAAAGGTTTTACAGTACTGAATTTAAAACGAGAAGATTGCAAAACTCCTGATCACGTTCAATATTCAGACACCACCACACAGAGCATATAAGAACACAATAGATTACACGCTTTACTTTGTGAAACTCTGCGGTATCCCGGTAAACTCTGTGGTAAAAATCAGAAAGCAGCCCCTACAAGCCTAACTCCTGTTTTAAATATTTAGCCGTGTGCGATTTTTTGTTTGTGCAAATTTCTTCAGGTGTTCCGGTACAAAGTATTTTTCCACCATGTTTTCCGCCTTCCGGACCAACATCGATAATGTGATCGGCAACTTTAATAACATCCATATTGTGCTCGATAACAATTACGGTATTCCCCTTTTCTACCAATTTATTCAGTACCTCCAGCAACACACGAACATCCTCGAAATGCAGACCGGTTGTAGGTTCATCCAGAATGTAGATGGTTTTGCCGGTATCGCGTTTGGCCAGTTCGGAAGCCAGTTTTACCCGTTGCGATTCACCACCCGAAAGCGTAGTTGACGATTGTCCCAGCGTAATGTACCCCAAACCAACATCTTGCAAAGTGCTCAGTTTATTGGCTATTGATGGAATATGGTCGAAAAACTCCACACCCTGGTTGATGGTCATATCCAGCACATCGCTAATTGATTTTCCTTTGTAGCGCACTTCCAGCGTTTCGCGGTTGTAGCGTTTGCCGTTACACTTGTCGCAATGCACATACACATCGGGCAGGAAGTTCATTTCGATAAGTTTCAATCCCCCACCCTGGCATTCTTCACAGCGTCCGCCTTTTACGTTGAATGAAAAACGACCAGGTTTATAACCACGAATTTTTGCTTCGGGCAACTGAGCAAACAAACTTCTGATATCGCCAAATACGTTGGTATAAGTAACCGGATTTGAGCGTGGTGTGCGGCCAATCGGCGACTGATCGACACGAATTACTTTATCAATCAATTCCAGTCCTTCCACCGTTTTATAGGGCAGCGGATCTTTTAATGATTTATAAAAATGCTGGCTTAGAATGGGCTGTAACGTTTCGTTTATCAATGTTGATTTTCCTGAGCCGGAGACGCCGGTTACACAGATAAATTTACCCAGCGGAATTTCGAGCGTTACATTGTTCAGGTTATTCCCCGTACAGCCTGTGATTTTTAAAATATCCGACTTTCCGTTTCTGCGCACTGCAGGCACTTCAATTTTTTTTCTTTCGTTGAGGTAATCGGCAGTCAGCGATTTCGATTTCAACACTTCCTGTGGCGTTCCGGCTGCGACGACCTCTCCTCCGTGGCGACCGGCATGCGGTCCCATATCAATCAGATGATCGGCGTGTAACATGGTATCGCGGTCGTGTTCCACCACAACTACCGAGTTGCCTGAGTCGCGCAATTGCTCCAGCGCCTGAATGAGTTTCAGGTTGTCGCGGTGATGCAGCCCGATGCTTGGCTCATCCAAAATATAAAGCACGTTTACCAGCTGCGAGCCAATTTGTGTGGCCAGCCGAATACGCTGCGATTCGCCACCCGAAAGGCTTTGCGCCGAACGGTCGAGTGCCAGGTAATTCAGCCCCACGCCCAGCATAAAACCGAGGCGGTCGCGGATTTCTTTGATCACTTCGGCACCAATTTTTAGCTGACGTTCTGAAATTCGGTTCTCCAAACCATTCAGCCATTCGCCAAGTTCATCCAAATCAAGCCTGGCCAGCTCCGAAATGTTTTTACCATCGATTTTAAAATGCAACGATTCATTTTTCAGTCGCATGCCTTTACACTCGGGGCACTCAATGGTTTTTACAAACTGGTTGGCCCATTTCTGCGCAGTTTTCGAAGTTGTTTCTTCGCGCTGATTGTCGATGTATTTTATCACCCCATCGTAACTCATCATGTAATTCATGCTGTTACCAAGTGGTGTATTTTTAAGCTGAATGCGGTCGTTGGTTCCAAACAACACTTCATTCAGTCCGTCTTGCGGAATATCTTTAACAGGTGTTTTTAACGTGAAACCATGTTTCTCTCCCAGAGCCTCTATCTGCCAGAAAATAAGCGTGTTTTTATACGGCCCAAGCGGTGCAATTCCTCCTTTGTTGATGCTTTTATCCTTTTCGGGCATTATCTTATCCAAATCGATCTCGGTTACGCGGCCCAGACCGTTACACTTCGGGCACGCTCCCTGTGGCGAGTTGAATGAAAAGTTGTACGGTGCCGGTTCGTTGTACGATATTCCGGTAGTCGGGCACATCAGCAAACGGCTGTAGTATTTGGCTTCGTTCGTATCGTGATCGAGGATCATCAAAACTCCGTGCCCGTGTTTCATGGCAATCTGCACACTGTCTTTCAGGCGTTTTGTACTGGCTTCATCAACCACCAGTTTGTCAATCACAATCTCGATAAAGTGGTTTTTGTAACGGTCAACTTTATGGTTGTGCATCAGTTCGGTCAGCTCACCATCAATTCGTGCAGTAAGAAAACCTTTGCGGCGGATTTGCTCAAACAGCTCGCGGTAATGTCCTTTACGGCCTTTCACCACGGGCGCCAAAATATTGATACGTTTTCCGGCAAAATCACTTTTTATCAGGTTAATGATCTTTTCTTCGGTGTACTTTACCATTTTTTCGCCGGTGTTGTACGAGAATGCTTCGCCGACGCGGGCATACAACAAACGTAGAAAGTCGTAAATCTCGGTTACCGTTCCAACCGTCGATCGCGGATTTCGGGTGGTTACCTTCTGTTCGATGGAAATTACCGGACTTAAACCTGTGATCTTATCCACATCGGGACGCTCCATGTTTCCGAGAAACGACCGTGCATAGGCCGAAAACGTTTCGATGTACCGACGCTGCCCCTCGGCATAAATGGTATCGAATGCTAGCGACGACTTTCCACTTCCGCTTAAACCGGTAATCACGGTTAATTTATTTCGCGGAATTTCAACGTCAATATTTCGGAGGTTGTGTACACGGGCTCCCTGAACGATAATCTTCTCTTCCGATTCGAGCTCAGCCAGTAGTACTTCTGTATCTTTTTCTACTTTGTTCTTCGTCATTTTTAGCAATTTGGTGCTGCTAACGGTTCAGCATCACAATCAACACAAATTTGGGGCAATGTAACTTTAGTTGTCGGCTATTACAATTCCGGAATTTCTACCCAATATCTTTTTCTGCCCGAATAAGTGAGTTCATTCTCGCGCAGCCAGGGATTAAAATCCTTAAATACTTTATAGCTCAGCCCTTGTTTTTGCGCATAGTCGGCAAAATTGGCAACCGAGCCTTTAATCTCCACTTTTTTGGTTGGAATGATCGGATATTTATCCTCTTCGGAAATATAAAACTTATACTTCTCCGGATTTTCAAGAATCAACTTCAGGGCCACAATGCGATAAACATAACGGGCTGTTTCGGTGGTAATCAGCAAATCGTAATAATCATCCTCTTTTTGCCTTTCAACCTGGCGGTTCACACCGTTCATTCCCCTGTTGTAAGCTGCGGCAACCATGGTCCAGCTTCCGAATTTTTCGTAAGCTTTTTTAATGTACTCGCAGGCTACATGCGTTGCTTTCTCGATGTGGTAACGCTCGTCAACTTCGCTGTTTATCTCCAGGCCGTAATCTTTTCCAGTTCCTTCCATCAACTGCCAGAAACCGGCTGCACGTGCAGGTGAGATAGCCCGCGGATCAAGACCGCTTTCGGCTACAGCCAGGTATTTAAAATCATCAGGAATACCATGTTCTTTCAGGATGGGCTCGATAATAGGAAAATAACGAGGCACCAATTTTATGTAGCGAATGGTTTGCGAATGAAAATAAGCGTTGGAAAGCAGTTCGCGGTCGAGTGCTTCTTTTACATAAAACCGTTCGAGCGGCATTTTTTCTCCTGCAAAACTAACCGTTTCAGGCAACTCTACAGGTTCGAACATTACGTCCTTTTCTACTACTATTTCAGTTTTTCCCGATTGCGCCGACACCAGAATAACCACCACCACCGCAATGTTCATCACCACTAAAAACGGGGCAATAAATCTTCTCCAAATTTTCGTCATCATCCGTTTATTCTTCCTTTAGTTTTTCAAACAGCAAAAATACAATTTTGCCTCGATTACTGATTGAATATTACCGATTAGTATTTGATAATACCCAATAAATTCACGTTGTTCTTTATTGTGTTTCAAATAACTATCGGCATTATACCAATAAAGCCTGCCTTACAGGCAAAACAATTCAAATTGGTATAACAATAAAAAAGCCCGACAGTTTGCCGAGCCTTAAGATATCGTTCAGAGTTGGAGGACCCAATGTGCCTTCACCCGCTAATCTTCGCGATAAACAGGGATGTGACTTACCTGAGTAATATTTTGCAAATCGGAATAATCGTACTGGTAAAATCCATCATCGCCAATCATAAACAGATAGCCGTTTAGCGGAATTACATCGTAAGTGTTGATGTTGGCAAAATGCGAGATCATATGGTCGTCGATGGCTGTTTTATCTTCGGCATCGTAAACTTTAAGCCCGGCATCGCCGTCGCAAACAAAAAGCACATCGCCATCGATTCCCAACCCGTATGGCCCGTGCAGCGGATAGGATGCGATTAAATCATTATCCACATAATCATCATCCAACTGAAGCACATCGAGGCGGTTAACCGTACTTCCACAGGTGGTTCCGCCACGTAAGGTTACGTAGGCATATCCATCGGCAATTACCACAGGATCGCAACTTGTAACATGCCAGAAATCGCTGACATAAACCGGATACGTTGGCACTTCGATGTTAAATATGCGCATACCCGATTGTGTTCCCAAAAACATATGATTGTCGTAAATAAATAACGTTTCCACATTCCAGCCAACGTTTTGCTGCCCGATTTCCGATGGACTTTCAGGAGCTTTCACATCGAAAACATGAAGGTTAGCCTCATCAACAGCGTATAAATAATCGTTGTACAAACCAAAGCGCGCCATCGATCCGCCAACACCAAAAGTACTGGTTTGTCCTCCCCCGTTACTCAATTTCGGAGCGGCATTAAACAAGGCATCTTCAGCATAGCCCCAACGATACACCGGGTAATAATGGTATTCCATTTCCTGGCGCACCTTCTTTATTTCCCATCCGGTAACCACTCCTTTTTCTTTGTTCACTTCGGCAAAACGGTAATCTTCATCGGCAGGCGGCAAAGTGTATGGCAGCACGTCCTTAACACGATCAACTTCCGTTGGATTATTTATATCGCTAATATCGATGGCCACCAAATCGATGTAACTGTCGGCATAAAGAATATCTTCTTTTATGGCAATATCAACATTCCCGGGAATTTCGATAAAGCCAACATTTTGCGGATCGGCAGGATTTTGGTTGTCGATAATATGTACGCCTTCAAATTCTTCAACAATAAATAAGTAGCCGTCTTTAAAATAGATTTTACCCGGATTTACCAGTTCGCGCGAACCTTCAGATTTAACTCCGGCACGCAGTTCTTCATACGACAGATAAATTGGTGAATTGGCCGTAAACTCTTCGGTGTATTCGTCCAAACACGCTGAAAAAGCCAGCGCAATAAACAGTAGCAGAACTATATCTTTAATTGTCTTCATTGTCAGTGTTTTTAGTTGAAAATAATACCGATTTTAACCGTAACGCGGTTGTAGTCGATGTCAAGCGAATAGTCGTTATCGCCATCGTAATTCAGGCGGTGAAACTGATAACCAACAGCAAAACTCATCCCTAAACTGGTGGAAAACATTTGCTGATAACCGATGCCGGGATTTAGGAGCACTCCCCCTTTGCTATCGAAACCGTTTTGTCCCATATCACCCGGCCAGGGTGCAAAACTGCTCCAAACGGGGTACACATCGTAATAAATTTCGTTTGAGCCTTCTACCGGAACCTGGTAACCGGCCTTTAAAAACACGTAGGGGCCGGATAATTGTTTCTTAAAACGGTATTCGAAATTAGCAAAAACAGGCAGGTACGTTTCTTTCAGAAATTCAACACCAAAACCCAGGCCTACCGATAAATTCTGATTTACCAGGTAGTTTGCCGAACCGCTAATAGAAAATGGTGCCGACTGGCTGTTATCCGAATTTCCGGCTAAAACACCCATTTCGGTTCTGAAAAACCATTTAACATCCTTTGGCGCTTCTTCATTGAACATCGTTTTTACGTCGTGCTTCGAGGCAATTTTATCCACTTCTTCGGCATCGAAAATCCATACATTCCCGGCCGACTCAATTTGCAATTGTTTTCCGTTGTTTATATACGTGTATTTTCCTTTTATAATGGAACCGTTTTTCAGATAAACATGACCTTTTTCGGATTGCGCAAAAACGGAAAGCGACAATACCGAAATACACAGCAGCACAAGTAGTTTCTTCATAGTGTTTTTTGTTTTTATGAAGATGCAATGTGATCTGCTTAGGTTGCGTTCAACAAAAAATTTTATTCAGTAAGTTTGTTTTTGCTTAATAGCCCGAGGGCGTCAATCATTGACAACTCGCTGTTTATGTGCAAACTGTTTTTACGCAGGAGCTTTCGAATTTGCTTCTTATTTTCCGGGAACAGGGAGAATAAAGCCACCCGATTAAGTCGTATTTTAGTTATTCCACCCTTTTCGGTATATAAATAATAGTCTTTACGCATCAGGTACTCAACAGCTCGTTTTATCCCGTTTCTATCGGTATAAGGGCTAACCGATTGTTCGTAAATATACCAGTTAACCAACAAACTAAGCTCTCGGTTATAAAGCTCTTCTAAATACATACTGGTTTGCTGATTGTTGTTTTTGGTGAGGCGTACAAACTTTCGTGTTTTGCTTCCGTCCTGAAACGAAAACCATTCTACCATTTCTTTTTCAACCACATACAAAAAGCCCCCGTTGTCGTTATACGTAATCAGCTCATCATCAAAGGCCTGATAACGTAACCGGATATTTTCAAACTTATTGCCGTTTACAAATTTTACCGATCCGGCAACCCAATCGTCGGGATACAAAAAGAAGTAATTGATATCGGCGTTAAGCGTAAAAACTTCGCCAAGCATTTTTCCCTGAAGGTTATTTGATTTGCTATTGAGGTGATAGGTCTCGATTCCCATGTTCTGAGCCTGCACAATAAAAGCAAACAACACCCCCAAAACCACACCTGTATATTTTTTTAAGCTGCTCATTGTACCGATATTATTTTTGACGTTCTATACAGTTTCCCCGATTTTGTTATGGCTTCCACTTTAATTTCCAAATCTCCTTTTACATCTGAAAGTTGAAAGCTAAATGGCCAGCTTCCAGCGGGTTCAATCACCGAATTTAAAAACTGGCTACGGGTATCCGGTTGTGTTTTGCTCTTTGCGTTCGGTCTGTAGTTCGGCTGTTTTGGAAATTCGATACACGGCACTTTTAACTGAAAAAGATTGGGCTGTTGGGCCAGCCAGCTATTCGATTTATCGTTTAACGACACAGCCAGTATGCCCGTAAAACGCAGGTCTCCAAAAACACGCTCGCTTTTTACCAAATCGATGGAGGCAATATCCGTAGATTTCAAGTCCTGAAAAAATGAATTTTTAAATACCGGAATTCCATTGATAAGCCGCAATGGTTCAGCATCAAAAAACCGATCCTGCCCGTAGTTTAACATCCTGAATGTAAGCTGATCCTTTCGCTCGCGGTATTGAAATCCGATAAGCAATTCGCGCGAAATTTCTTTAAAACTGGGCAAATCAATAAACAGTTCAGGAACAATATGATTATCGGGGATGCCGTAAAATGGTATTCCGTAAGGATTTGACATTTCAAACGCATCGTTATGGCTAATTGAAACACCTCTGAAAAGTTTATTAAAGAATGTGCCTTTTATTGTGTTTTCAATAATTTCGCTCTGTTTTGGGTTTACAAAAGTCGAGTCGAATTTTAATTGTTGCACGGCCGACATAAAATTCGGAGTCAGCTCAATATCGAATAATGTATCTTCCTCCGCAAGTGCCTGCAGAATCAGGTTGGCACTCCCCATTGCATCGGGCAGAAAAAAATGAAACTGTCCGGTTGAGTCGGGGTAATAATAATCAAAATAGGTTTCGTTTCCGGTAACGGTTAACAATACCAGTTCCGTGCTTGCATCGCCCGTTTCCTTGTCGCTTAGGCGGCCGCTAATCAATACCCCGTCTTTTTCCGGGAATTCCGGAATACCCACATTCTGGTCTTTCATCCCGAAGTTCATAAAACCGGTATTTTCATGCGAAAAAGGTTCAATTATCCGGGCACTTGCCACCATAAATACGAACTCGTTGTCTCCGGTATTAATATTCCCCTTTACTTCATCGCGCCGGTGATAATCCGGGTCTTCAAGATTTATATCAATCTGGCTACCGGCACTTTCCGGAATAATAACCGAAGTTTTATTTTCCACTACCGGCAACCGATCGATTCTTTCATCGAAACGATTATAAACATATACCGACCTGCCAATACATTTCAGCAACCCATTATTTCGCTGTGCGTTAAAAAAGGCATGCACAAAATACAAGCCGGTTTGCAGGGAATCGGGCACGGCAATATAACCTTCGGTATGTGTGTTGTTGCACTTTACGGCACGCGATGCGATTAAATTACCGGTTTGCGATTCGAGTTGCAAACGCACAATATTACCGTATTGCTGTAACTCGTTGGGCACATATATTTTTACCCATAAAGTATCGCCCGAAATGCAATAGTCGCGATCGGTAAAAACTACAAGTTCGCGGTTGGCCGTAGTTTGCGCACCGGCGTTAAAACCCAACCAAACACTAACCACCAGAAATACTATTTTTAATGCTCTGCTCATTGTTTCTTACTATAAGGATACTGCCAAAAAGCAGGAGCAACAGACACTTGTTCGCCAGATAAAGGAATGTTGTGTAGTTCCTCAATCTCGCGCAATATAAATCCTGCTGTTTCAGATATGTATCGCAAAAAATACCTTGTTTCGTTATTCACTGATATTTCAAAATTCCCGAGTATCTTCTGATCACTGTCTGTAGTACATTTAATATTACTGCGTGCCTGCACATACAGGGGGTCAAATATTTTTCCTTCAGATTCAAGTTGATTATTCAAATCATCGTAATAGTTATAGGCACTTTCAGTTATTCCGTGCTGATACAGGATTACTATCCAGCCTGCAAAAATATGTTCTTCTTTGTATTGCATTTTGTTTTTCAAGAAATACAAGGCATGCTTTTTAATTTCTTTTGTACCCGAATATTCCGGTGGCGCAGCAATATTAAATGCTTCCTGCGGATAGGAAGATCTCCATCCATACACCGTTTCGGGCATTCCAATACCAGACGGTCCGGGAACATCGATAACATAATTGTATTGCAAAACAAAGCGGGTGGTAAAGCGGCAGTAAGGATTTTCGTTGTTGGGCGTAATATCAGCATACAAACGAATACCTTCTGATCTATCCACATTATCCACATCATTATCACCGCTTTCCTGTCTTATTTCAACCTCCTCAAAACCATACACACTGTCAATCGATGGTTTTTGGGGTATGTCCTCAAAAATCGATTCATATTCTTCTCCCTGGTATTGAATTTTTAATTTATACTGCAAATTCGGATCAAGAGTCTGCGCCAACCTGTATTGCCCCTGAGAATAATGCTGTAGCTTCAGTTCGTTACCATTATTATCAATAAGCCGCACATCGGCATCGGTAACTGCAGGCCCGGTGCTGGCATTATCGTAGTAGGCCACCGATTCGTATAAATGAATGTAATTAATCCGTTGGTCGGCCGAAATTCGTGCATCGGCAACCAAAACATTGTCCACCACATCTATATCAGGCCGGTAAACATCTTCGCAGCCCGACAGTAGAATGAGCAACAGAAAACTATATGTAATAATACGCTTCATTAAAACCTAAAATTATACGTTAGCGAAGGAACCGGAATACCAATTACCGACAGTTTAAACAGTGAATAACGGGTGTAATTATTGCTTTCGCCCGGTACCGACTTTTTGTAATACACCGAATACGGATTATTTCGGCCGTAAACATTATATACCGACAAGGTCCAGCTGCCTTTCCACATCCGTTTTTTACGCAGGTTTTGATCAAAAGTGATTGACAAATCCAAACGATGATACGATGGCATGCGGTATTTATTTCTATCGGAATAATAAACCAGATCTTCGCCGGCAAATTCATATTTAATTTCGGGCAAGGTGGTGGGTCTTCCTGAAACCATAACAAAGTTACCCGAAAAACGCCATCTGCGACTAATATTATAGGTTGCCGTTAGCGAAAAATCGTGTGGTTTATCGTAAATTGATGGATAATAATCGCCGTTCCACAAATTCTCTTCGTCAAAATCGCTGGTATTTTTCCGCATTGTTCGCGAATATACATAGCTGGCATAACCGGTTAAGCGGCCAAAGTTTTTGCGTGCGCTCAGCTCAATCCCATACGAATAACCTTTTGTAGGCACAAGTGCCGTTTCAACATGGTCGTTCATAATTAGCTGAGCTCCATTTTTATACTCAATCAGATTTTGCAAATATTTGTAATACACTTCCGCTGCAAGATCAAAATTCGCCAACAACGAGTTATTTTCAACACCAACTGCCACCTGATCGGAAATAAGTGGTTTTAAATGGTAATCGGCGGCTTTCCATGTTTCGGCCGGCGAGATTACCGCATTATTGCTGAGCTGAAAAATATTTTGCCGGGTACGCTGATAACTGAATTTCAGCACGGTGTTCATATCAAGATCGTAATTCAATGCCAGCCTCGGCTCAATTCCACCGTAAGTTGCCGAAGCCTCGTTGTTGCCAAACTGCAGCGAGTCGGTCACCGTTCCCGGATCTTTGGGCTGCCCCTCATCGTACAAATAAACCAGCGGAGTACCAATATTACTAAAATGATTGTAACGCAAACCGGCCACAATCGAGAAGTTCGGCAAAACCTGAAATTCGTCGCTTACAAACACCGACCAATCCAGTGTTTTCTCCATTGCTAATTTTCGACCTACAATTACCGTAGTATCATGCTGTGGAATAATCTCTCCCGGACTGATTTCGTTGTAAACAGCTTTAAAACCGGCTTCGGAATTATGGCGCTCGTTGGGGTGCCATTTAAAGTTATACCCAACCGAACTGTACTGCAACTGATTATCGAGATAATAAGCTTCATAAGGTTTATCGTTGGCCAGATCAGTAAGGCGGTAATCGTAACGGCTGTAGGCGGCATCCAGCTCGCCATAAAATTTTTCGCCAAAGCGATTGTTTAGTTTTAAGTTGCCCAGCAGGTTTCCGTATTCGGTTATCGATTGCGAACTGGTACTAAACTCGTCGAAACTGGTATAGGCCATTACGCTTAGTTTGTTGTGCTGATTGAACTTATAAGTTAGTTTTCCCGACACATCATAAAAATGGGTAACACCTTCGTTTAAGTCGAGATTGGGAATTTCTTGCAACAACCAGTCGGTATAGGAACTTCGGCCACCGATTGCTACGGTAAGCTTTTTATTTTTAGTTAATGGCCCGTCAAGCGCCAGGCGCGAGTTTATAATTCCAATTCCGCCATATAAGCGTATGGTTTCGTCGTTTCCTTCTTTAAAGTCAACCTCCATCACCGATGCCACCCGTTCGCCGTAACGCGCCGGCATGCCTCCTTTAAACAATCGCACATTTTCCACCACATCAGGATTAATAAGCGACATAAAACCAAACAGGTGCGACGAATTAAATACGGGGCTGCCATTTACCAGAATAAGGTTTTGATCGGTGTTTCCGCCACGAACGTTAAATCCCGACGACAATTCGCTAACGGTTTGTACGCCGGCCAGAATGGTAAGCCCTTTTAACACATCAACCTCGCCCATTAATGCCGGCAGTTGCTGAATTTCTTTTCCACTCATTTGCACCATACTCATTTGCGCCCGGGGCACATCTCCATCCGATCCCAACACGGTAACCTCATCAATGTTATGCGATTCTTCAAACAATCGAAAATCTGCGGTACCATCTTCAATCAAACGAACATCTATTGAGGAGCCTTCAAAACCGATATAGGTGATCGTTAATCTTAAGTCGCCGGTTGGCAAGTCCAGTTCAAAATTTCCGTTGGCATCAGATGTGGTACCTTTTTGAAGCTTGTTGCAATAAACCACGGCACCAACCAGCGGAGCTCCGTCTTTTCCGTCGAGCACCCTGCCTTTTAGTGTTGCCGTTTTGTATCGGCCTAAATTCATGGGATCGCCCACTACCAGAGTTTGTGAGTAATCATCAAATTTCGACCGGGTATCGGCCGACCTGCGAAAAATTACAATTCCATCATTCTGGAAGAAATCATAGGTTAGTTCCGAATCGTAAAATACATTATTTAGCGCCTGCAACAATGGAGTGTTTTCAAACTGATTGGAAATGGTTGAGTTTTCAATCCACGAATCTTTGTAATAAACCCGTAAATTATAATTGGTCTCCAGGTCATTCAAAAATTGCACAAGGGGCCGGTTTTGGTACGAACCACTGATTTTTAACTCCTCAATTTGCTGGGCATACAAAAGCGTATTACTTCCCAACAAGAGAAATAAAAACAGGAGCACATGATTAATCAAATAATTCTTCAATTTGGTTTTGAGTCTTAATTTATATTTTGTTTGACTTTCATTCTCTCCGGAAGTTTAAACGAACTTCATTTAAGCATTCTGTTCAGCAAAAAACAATCAACAATACCGTTCTACATAACCAGGTTTTGCTAAAAGCGTACTTAACATGTCTGCGTTATTTTCAGTATTTCGTGAGCAATAAACCTTGTTATTCTATTCGGTATTTAACAATAGTATAAAAACAGGGCAATATGTTACAACTCTTTTTATTTTATTCCCGATTAATTTTCACCAGCTTCGGCGAAAACGGCAATCTTTTACCTCACGCCCCGGCTTGCAACAACGATACTCCGATATCCGAAGATTTTTCGTGCAAAAACGTGCGTACGGCACCGGCCGCCTCAACCCGGTTCTTAACTTAGCCAGGCAGCACTTATAAACTGTTAACCCAATCAGTATTTTTCGGAGCCCCTTTCCGTTAATTGCCCAATTGTTACTCAAAAAACCTTAAATAACTCAAAAGCAATATTTTATAGGATTACTTTTTTGTATTTTAGGGGATATTATAGTAGAAGGACGCATTATTAAAATTTTATAAGGACAATTAACAGGCCCACCCAAAAGTGGCGTTTTGAATAATTACTGCTGTTACAACTGGTTAAAGTCGGTAGCATCAGTATATTTTTAATAACATATTAAATTGAAAAGATATGAAGGCACTCGCAAAAATCATTCACCAAACCCCTGCATCATACCTGCCAACTGCTTTTCCTGCGCATTATTACGGAATGCCAAACGGAAGGATTTTCATCGTTTTCTCGCGATTTTACGATTTGGCGATCGGAGATTCGGGTATCGAGTTTGTGTTTGCCGAGCATGATGATTTTTCGTATAACTACGAAACCGGCGAAATTATTCCATTACAAAATATCGCCAGAAAGTTAAAAGTGTTTTCGGAAGAAGTGGATCATCCCAACCTGAAGATCAGCATCTTTGCCACAAAACGAAACCTGCAATCTTACGGACAGGCACAAGCCTTTTTAAACGACGAAGCAATGCGAATGTGCGCCGTTTCTGCTTAAAGAATAACAAAATTGTGTTATCGTTACCTTTTCTTAGATATTTTCAGTATTTTGCCCTGTGATTTTAGGCAGAAAATCAATGCTTTACATGATATAAACCGTTTATTTTTACCTAAAATTTAAAGTTGTGATAGTCATGAAATTAAATGCATTAAAACTTACCCAGGAAGTAAGAGAGCTAAAAATAGTTAGCGCCTCGGAAATAAGCGAAACATCCACTCCATTATTTGAATTAAGCAAAGAAACCATTAGCGAAAAGAGTTTTACCTCTTCATTCCAGGACTTTTCGGTTTACCACATTCTGAAACAACAGCTATTCGGTATTAACTAATACCAAATAATATTTAACTGTTATAAGATAACCCTCAGGCAGTAGTATAATATAGTACTGCAGTTTTATTCGCCGTAAAACACAAAAATCCTTTTCAGCGGGCAAAATTACGTGCTGTAAAAACCATTACAAAACACACTCCGTCAACCAATTCTCTTGCAAAAAAAGTGATGTAGAAAAACTTTTCTCTTTTTAATTGTTATGGTTTATAAACACAAACTATAGCACGATGTCGAATCTGCAGATTTTGATCAAAGAACTTGGTAAGCCCTATTCCGATCTCCAATTTCTTTTAACCTGTTTCCGCGAAGTACTGATTGAAAATGGCGAAAAAGAAGTGGCAAGCGTAATGCCATGGATTGGTGACGAGAATTCACAAAATGCCGGTTATTTTTCGCAAAAGCACTTTAACATGTATTCGGTTTGTTTTCAGCTGTTAAACCTGGCCGAAACAAACGGTGCCGTGCAACAACGCCGAAAAACCGAAGAAAGCAACTCGCTACTGGCCACAAACGGACTGTGGGCCAACAGCCTACATCTTTTAAAAGAAAAAGGAATTGCAGAAGAAAAAATTCTCGAATCGTTTAATAATATTTCTATTCAGCCGGTTTTAACCGCTCACCCTACCGAAGCCAAACGTCCGGTAATTCTCAAAAAATACCGCGAGCTGTACCTGCTTTTGGTAAAACGCGAGAACTCGATGTACAACTCGTACGAGCTACAGGAAAATCGCGAAGAAATGAAACGTGTAATTTCCTCCATCTGGCACATCGACGAGTTTTACATGGAAAAACCCACCGTTGAAAACGAGCTGGATAATGCTATTCACTATTTTGTAAATGTTTTCCCCGAGGTGGTTCCGCTGTTAAACCGGCGACTTGTTCAGGCCTGGGAATTTTCCGGGTTCGACTCCAGCCCACTAATTAAAAACAACAATTTTCCGCGGTTAAAATTCGGAACCTGGATTGGTGGCGATCGCGATGGCCATCCGTTGGTTACTGCAGAAGTAACCCAAAAAGCGTTACACAAACTTCGCTTAAACGCTTTTATCACGGTTAAGAACGAACTGAACAGACTGGCCGACGACCTGAGTTTTTATTTTGAAATATCGGAACTGCCTGAGTTTATGGTTAAGCGCTTTAAAGAGCTGGTGGCCGAAGCGGGAAATAAAACGAAAAAAATTATTTCATCATCGAAGAACGAGGCGTTTAAACTTATAGTGCAGCTTTTTATCAATAAACTGCCACTAAATATCGGGAATTCTCAGTTGTTGGAGCTCGACGACAAAAAAGGCACCTACGATAACTCCAAACAATTGCTCGAAGACCTGGAATTGCTAAAAAGCGCCCTACTGGAAACGAATTATATCGACATCGCCCATCAATCGGTTAACCGCTCCATCTATTTTATCCAAACCTTTGGTTTTCATCTTGCCGAACTCGACATCAGGCAAAACAGCCGCTATTACCATTTGGCCCTGCAACAACTGGTTGAAAAATCAGATCCGTTTAACGCTAAAGATACCGAATGGACCGAGGAGGGCAAAAAAGCATTTCTGGAGAAGGAACTACGATCGGCGCGACCGTTTACGCACGATTACAGCCAGCTCGATACCGAATCGAAAAACACGATCGAATGTTTTCAGTTACTGAACAATCACATTTCAAAATATGCGCACTATTCCATCGGGTCGCTAATTATTAGCATGACCCAAAGTGTTAGCGATTTGCTTACCGTTTATATTCTGGCACGAGAAGCCGGCCTTACACTTTTCCGCGATACGATGATCATTAAACTGCATGTTGTTCCGCTTTTCGAAACCATTCAGGATTTGATCGACAGTCCGGCCATACTGGAAGAATATTTTAGCTATCCTGAAGTTCAAAACAGCCTGGAATACCAGCGTAAAGCACAAAACCTGCCGGTAAAAACACAGGAAGTAATGATTGGCTACAGCGATAGCAACAAAGACGGCGGGATACTGGCCAGTGCATGGTTTTTATACAAAGCGCAGAAAGAAATTACGGAAGTGGGCAGAAAATACGGTATCGACATTAAGTTTTTCCACGGAAAAGGAGGCTCAATTAGCCGCGGTGCAGGACCAATTCACTGGTTTTTGCGTTCGCTGCCACACGCCACGCTTTCGGGCAATTTTAAAATTACCGAGCAGGGCGAAAGCATTGAAAAGAAATTTGCCAATAAAATAAATGCTGTTTACAACCTCGAATTAATGTTATCGGGGAATGCATTAAACACGCTGCTGCACAAAACGCCTGAAGAGGATGGCGACGACATTGCCGAAATTATGGAATTTATGGGGCAGGAAAGTTTTAATACTTACACAGAACTGCTTCAAAATCCGCATTTTCTTGATTTTTACCAGGAAGCTACACCAATTGATGTGATTGAACAAAGTAAAATTGGCTCGCGCCCCGCACGACGAACCGGAAAAAGAAGTTTCTCCGATCTCCGGGCCATTCCGTGGGTATTCAGCTGGGGACAATCGCGCTACCACATTACCAGCTGGTACGGTGTTGGGTCAACACTCGAAAAAATGAAAAACCAATGCCCCGACAAATACGAGAAACTAAAAAAGCTGATTCCGAAGAACCAGTTTATACGCTATGTTTTAACCAATGTTGACACCAGTTTGGCAAGCACCGACAAAGACATTATGCAGCTTTACGGCGGCCTGGTGAAAAATGAAGAAACACGTTCTGTTGTATTAAACCTTTTGCTGCAGGAGTTTGAAAAAACACAGCAAATTATGAACGAATTGTTGGGGCGCCCCATGCAGGAGCGGCGAAAAAGTCATTATTACTCCACGAAATTACGTGCCGAAGCGCTTCGTACACTGCACAACTACCAGGTGCACTACATTAACAAGTGGCGCGGGCAGCAAAATGCCGATGCCGACGAAAATAAAGAAATACTTAACCAGTTGCTTCTATCGGTAAATGCCATTGCAAACGCCATGGGAACAACCGGATAATTTCTCATTTCAAAATAATGTTTGTAATTAAAAACGTAAAACAATACCTATTTCAGAAATAAAATAAAACAATGAAAGCCCTTTTAAAAGCGTTAAAAATTATCCTCTTAACACCTGTTCTTCTTATAGTAATGTTTCTGCTTGTGTTGTGCGTAAGCTATTCGACAACTTACGTTTATCGTTTGGCCACTATGAATGTGGCCGATGTTTACGACTATCAAAAATTCGAGAATAGGACAATCGAATCCTCATCTGATACTTTTGAGTTTGCCAAAGTGCTTGATGAAGATTTTGTGGAAAACTTATTTCAGGATAGAGTCGATCAGTCGGGTTTCAGTTCATTTGACGAGTGGGCTGAAAAATCGCAAACCACAGCGCTGATTTTCATCCGCAAAGACACCATTTTGTACGAAAAATATTTTAACGGCTTTTCGCGCGAATCCTATTTCCATTCGCAGTCGATGGCCAAATCGTTTATCTCGTTTTTAATTGGTGCGGCTATTGACGATAGATTAATTGCCAGTATCGACGACCCGATGACAAAATACATTCCCGAGCTCAGGGAACGTGATCCTGATTTTGAGAAAATAACCATTAAAAACCTGCTTGAAATGCGTTCGGGCTTAAAGTATTTTACCGGTTATATTCCGGGTACTTACATTCATCTTCCTTGGCATGCCGAGGCGGTTGGTTATTATCATCCCAACGTACGACAGCTATTGCTAAAAAAAATAGAAATTGACCGGGAACCCGGAAAATCGTTTCAATACAACAATTACAACACCAGCTATTTAGGATTGATTATCGAACGGGCGACAAACAAAACCGTTTCGGAATACCTGGAAGAAAAACTGTGGTCGGAAATTATGGAGTACGATGCATTGTTTTCTATCGACAGTAAACGATCGGGGTTTGAATACATGCCCAGCCGGCTAATCGCCCGGGCCATTGATTATGCGCGTTTTGGAAGGCTTTTCCTGAATAACGGCAACTGGAACGGCAAACAGGTGGTTTCCGAAAATTGGGTAATGGAATCTACTCGTGAGAAAAAAGATATTCCGCGCAATATTTACCCCGAATGGTTTGGTGGCGACAATTGCAAACATGTGTATTACACCTACCAGTGGTGGGGACAAACCAATTGCGATTCAACTTTTCAGTTTATGGCTTCGGGCAACCTGGGACAAAATATATATGTTATTCCCGATAAGGAAATTATAATTGTACACTGTGGCAACTCGCTGGAACATTACGGCGATTTTGATCTTTGGAATGTGGCCGAAAAAATTCGTGAGCAACACTAATTTCCAAAGTTATCCGAAAAAAAAGGTGATATAAAAAACTCATATCACCTTAATTCCTTACTCTCTTTTTATTGCTTAACTCAGAATTTCTTCCAGTGTGATGTAATCACCCACTTTGCCAGTCATTTTTTCCACATCGGTATTTACCGGAAGTGTTTTTTTGCCCGGTCTCCAACCTGCCGGACACACCTCGCCGGTTTTGCTTGCATGCTGCCAGGCCTTAATTTGTCTGATAAACTCAATTACATTTCTTCCCACAGAATCAGCCTGAACTTCCTGTGCCACACAAACGCCATCAGGATTAAACAGGAATCGTCCTCTTAGCGCAACACCTTCTTCTTCGATTAGCACACCAAATGCACGGCTAACTTCCTGGGTGGTGTCGGCACCAATTGTAAGTTGCAAACCTTTCAGAATCGGTTCTGTTTCCACAAATCGTTTGTGCGAAAATTTTGAATCAACCGACACGGGCAAAAGCTCTACTCCCAGTTCCTGAAATTCATCGTAATGGGCGTTCATTGCTGCAATTTCGGTCGGACACACAAAGGTAAAATCGGCAGGATAAAAACATACCACTGTCCATTTGTCCTTATAATCTTCACTTTTTACGGTTTTATAATGCCCCGTTTTTGCGTCGTACGCTTCCATTTCAAATTCCGGCATCAGTTGCCTTACCATTGTTGCACTCATTGATTTCTCCTCCGTTTTTAAATTTTCAACTACATTTTCTTTATTCTTCTTTTTTTTCAGTGGTTTTACACCATTAACACATGCCATAATTATTTAATTTATGTGGTTATTATATTATGCCTAACAAACTTACAACAAATAACCTTATATCCATTTACAACTTGATTTATTAAACGTTTGTTCACTTAAAAAAGTTTAAAGGGCACGTATTTTTTTTTTGAAAAATTCTATGAGTGGGAAAATCAGGCTAAAAAAAAGCACGATGTTCAGCAAATAATTTTGTAACCCAAAACAGCAACGGGTTTGTTAAACTGCCTTTCGTTTTATTTCGAATTCAGTTTAATTATCACATCAAAACCACTGTCGCTTGACGAGTTATTCAGCTGAAAAAACAGGAAGCGGAACAGTTCGTACTCCAGTTTTACTTCATATTTTGAAATGTCTTTTTCGTCGGTTTCGCCAAAACGCTGCTCGTAACTTACAAACAAATCGTTGGTGATGTATTTCCCCACTACAACGGTTGCGTTTTCGAAATCGCCATCGCCTTTCAGTTCAATGTAGTCAACATCCAGTTTATCACCCAGCAACTCGGTTAATTGCGACGACAGCACCGACATGGCTGCTGAACCTGCAATTTGTCCGGCTCCTGAAACATTCTCCTGTTGTGCAATGCTTAGCTCATTCATTGCCACCCCAAATAAAATGTACGACAAGGCATCACCTTCGCTGACCGGGCTGCCATCGAGCGTAAAATTAACTTCCGGCTGACTCGCGGTTCCCGATACCTGAACCGTTAACTCCATCTCTACTTTTTCGGGACTACGAAACGCATACACAGCCTTAATATTCAAACGGGGCATTAGTTCTTCTCCCCCCTGAAAAGTGATCGTTCCTTCATCAATTTTGAAGGTTTTTCCAAGGACCTTATATTGCCCGCGCACCACATTAATACGGCCAAATAACTCGAAGAATTCCGGGTTTTTAATGATTTCCACTTCTCCGGAAACTTCCACGTACATCTCCTTGTCTTTAATCCATGTATTCTGCGGTATTTCAACTGAAAGTCGCCCGGTTAGGTTAGATAGCGAACTAAAATCGAGCGAATCAAGTGCAGAAATTGTATCGTTTACAGCCACAGCCACAACCGCTGTATCTTTCAGTTTTTCTATTTCGCGCATTAATACCGGTTTCGGCAATTCAGGCTCGGCAAACTGCCCGGTTAAATTCATAATGGCAGGAATATAAATATTGGCTTCAGGAATTTCCAGATCGCCATCAAAAACCATTTTTCCGCCTTGAGCTTTTAAACTGACATCGCCTGATACTTCCATATTAAACTGCCGGTGATCAACCGGATTAAAAGCGTTGAAATGAATTTTCAATTCCGACTCTTTGATCTTCCCGTTGTAAATAGCAGAACCAAAATCGACCGTACCACTGGCTTTCAGATTTCCATCATTGGTTTTAATGTAAAACGAATCGAGTTGGGCGGCATCTTCCGAAAACCGAAGATCGAGCATAACATCCTTGTATTCAATTCCATATTTGGGAATTAAAACCGCTGCATTATTCAGCCTGATATTTCCATCCGGCTCAGGAGATTTTAAGGTACCACCCACCTTTACCTGCCCGTTTAAAAATCCTTCTACTTTTTCGTCCTCATCTAAAAACTGCATTGCCGACAAGGGAAAACGCTCCAAAGCTAATCTGCCATTAACCATCGCATTTGAATCCAACAAAAAGCTCATACTGTCGAAACGGGCCTCCAAAGGAATGTTGGCGTTAATTTCAAGCAAACCGGTATCAAGCGGAACAACTTGTGCATCAATATTCAGGCGGTTGTTAGCCAAATTGAATTCTCCGCCAAAATCCGAAAATTGATAGCCATAAGCCAGCGCCTTGTCAATTCTTAAACTTCCATTTAACTGAGGCGATGACGCGGTTCCTTTAAGCCTTGCTTCGGCGTTTATTTTTCCGGAAATTTCAGCATCCATTCCCAAACTCTTTAACAAGCCGGCAATATTTACATTGGCAATTTCAAATTGAAAATCTTCGTTGCCGTACTGCGAAAATACTCCACCGGCTTTTATGTATTGTGCCGAATCGGACTTATCGGAAACCATTTTCAGGTTTTTTAGCCGGTATTCCAGCGAATCCAGTTCCAGAACCGCCGGTGCTTCGGCCAGGTGCAGGTGTTGGTTCTTAAAATCCAGACTCCATTCCGAAAAAGCGATATTTATCACATTGTTAAGTGCAATTTCCGACTTCAGCTGTGTATGAAAATCCTTGCCTTTTGCCTGCATTTCAAGCTGAACTGAATCTGAATAATAATTTGCCGAGCTACTGATACTATCCAACTCAAAATTGCCCGCTTTGAAATTTTCCAGCCTGGTTGTTGCCGCAAACGTGGTATCATTAGCAGTAAGTTTCCCGGTAGCATCTACCCCAAGTTTACCGACCGTTATATCAGCAAATCCGGCGTTCTGCAATTCGACAGTAGCAGCAAGTAACAGCGAATCTTTCGTGCCGGAGAGCTGCGCGTTTACTTTTCCCTGCCCGTAAACACTATCCAGCGGAATAAAAGCTGAAAAATCCTGTAAATTTTCAAATTGGGCTGACAACTGAATAGCTGAACTTCCGGCTAAATTGTAATTCCCCGAAGCGGTTAAATACAGCGATTTTGCGTTTGCCCAAAGCGAATCGATTACCATATTTTGCCGGCGGTAATTAACCTGCCCTACCAAAGAGTCGATAGTATAACCGGAGAAAGTTGATTGACTCAATATCACATTTGTGCGAGCCTGCAGGATTTCAGGATCAAAACCTTCACCACTCAAATCGGCTTTTAAGTTGATATCCGATTGTAACGAATCGTTAGCCAACAACGGCGCCAGATTCAACCTTTTTGTTATCAGGTGCACCTTATAAGTCGGACGTTCCAGCAGATCTTGTATTTCGGGCAAAACGGTAACCGCCCCAAAATTTCCTTTAGCATCAATTTTTCCGGAAAGATCTCCCCTATTCATTCGGAGTTTCATTTTTATCTTCTCCACAGGTTTTTGCGCAAAAACACAATTCCTAAAATCGGCATCTACTTTTATATCCGCAGTTTTCGGATCTACGCCACTTCCATCGATTTTAAAGTCTCCGTTTAGCGTATGCTCCAACGCCGGATTCCCCATCCAGTGCGCCAGATTAACCTTCTCGATATTCCCGGTTATTTTGTATTCCAAAGCTGTTTTATCGGGGCTATTGATAAACTGAAGCAGGTTTTCTGAATTAAGATCGAGCTTGATCAGTTGCTCTTTATCACGAACGGAAAGTGTTGCCTCAACGCCCTTTTGTGTAGAATTTGCCTTGAAATCAATTTCCGGCCGGGCAGGAAGATTGATTTGCGGCAACAAAAACTCAAACTCCTTTATATTAATCGGTTCGGTTTGCATTTCAGCCACAATCTCCGTTGTTGCATCACCCGAGTATTTTGCTTCTGCATTCAACGCATTTTGTGCTGTTTTTAAATGAAAGTTATTTAGCGCTATATTTTCTTCAGTGCGCCGGGCTGCGAAAGTCAGTTCGCGTAAAGCAAAATCCGGACGCTGCGTTTGTAAGTCAAAGTGCTTTAAAGTGATTGTTTGTTCGTTAGACGAATACGCACCATCGGCCTCAAGGTTTATATTTTTTACTTCGTCGGGGATAAGTGAATCGAGCGCCTGAATCTGAACCCGGCCATCGCTAATTTTAAAGTTGGATAAAAGCATTCGGAAATTACCGGAAGCAGGCGTAGTATCTGTTGAACTTCCGGCCTGTTCTTTCAATAAAGATTCGAAGTTCCATGTGGAGTCTTTTTCTTGTTTCAGGTACACATATGGCTCATTTATGCAGGCTGATGATAGTTGTAACTCGCCACGCCTTAATGGCCACAAACTGTACGATGCACCAACCGAACTGATGTAGAGAAAAGTATCTTCCTCGTATGTCCATAGCACATCTTCCAAAGCTAAATTGGAGAAAAAGTTCCCACTGATTTTTCCAATTGCCAATTCCCCGTTTACAACTTTGCCGGCCTGCTTGGCAGCCACACGTGCAAATTTGTTTTTAACCGGCTGTGTTTGAATCAGCAAGCCGGAAAGGAACAGCAAAATAATGATGCCGGCCAGCAGCCAGGCAATAAAGAGTACTATTTTTCGGATTATTCTTTTCATTCTTTTCCTTAAAATGCCTGTCCGACACTAATAAAAAACTGCGGACTTTTTTTCTCGTTCCACAACGGAAAACCAACATCAAAACGCACCGGGCCAATTGGCGTATCAACACGTAACCCGCCACCGGCAGCGTAAGCCAGTTCGTTTATTTTGTAGCTAAAAGCCTTCTCCCAAACATTACCGCCTTCAAAAAATGCCACGCCACTCAGGCGCCAAAAAAGCGGATACCGGAGTTCTGCATTTCCTTCCAAAATACTTTTACCGCCCAAAGGAGTTCCGCTTTCGCGCTTTGGCCCCAAATCCGAACGGCTCCAACCACGAATTGAGTTACTACCACCCGAGTAAAAACGGTCTTCAACCGGAATAAAACCACTGTCGTCGGAAGAGTGAATCCCCCCGATCATACCCCGAAATGCCAGTACCAGATCATCAATTTTTTGATAGGTCCGGAAATCGCCCCAAACGCGCAGATAACTGAAGTCGCCACCAAACTTATAACCGTTCAGCTTCATCCCCATCGACAGGTTTACTCCCTGATCGGGCGAAAATTTCGGATGAGCCGTTGAAAAAACAGAACTTAGCAACACTCCCGATTTATTGTAGAGGTAATTCTCATCTTCCGGATCGGGAAACTCAGAATCGCCCTCCTCTATTTGTTGTTTCACTTTCTCGTAATAATAGGTAAGTGTTGCATTCAGCTCTTTGCTAAAACGGTAGGTTAAAGGCAGGTTTAATCCGTAGGTACGTGTTTCGTAACCCGGTTCTTTATTACTTCCCAGGAATGGGTTGATGGAAACAGTTCCTTTTTTATTTAAAAGTTGTGGCTGCGTCCATTTCACGCTCAGGTAATAAGGTTCGATTGCCGAATGTTTGGCGTAAATATTAATGCGCCGGGCAGTACCCAAAAATCCAAGATAAGTTAAATCCGCAAAGGCACGGAATTTATCCTCGGTTCCGTAACCGGCACCAAATTCGGTATTCATTCGCGGCGCTTCTTCAATGTATAAGTTCACCGGAATAGGGTCGCGCAAGGTAGTTTTATCCTTTTGCGGAAGCACCGAAACCACGCTAAAAAGCTGCAGGTGATACAGCGACTCGCGCGTTTTATCCAAAAGCGATTTATTGTAATCCTCTCCTTCCCGGTAGTCAAATTGCTTTCGAATAAATTCCTCATCCACATGATTATTTCCCTTCACCGTTGTTGCTCCAAAATGGCTTACAGGCCCGGGATTGATCACGTAAGTAATCCCAACCAAATGTTGTGTTGTATCGAGCTGAATTTCGTAATCCACATCAACGTAAGCATAGCTCCTATCTAAAAAGATATTGCGAATTGCAGCTATGTCTTCCTTCAAGGCCTCATCGCTAAATCGTTTTGAATGGAGTAAAAAAAGTTTTCGGATGTTGTGGTCGGCGATGGAATCAATGTTTATCTGAGGATTGGTTTTGTTCAATTTAAAAATCACCGTATCAATGGTGTATGGCTCGCCTTCCTCGATAATAAAATTAAGTTTAACAGTCTGCTTTTCATCGTTAACTTTTAGCGAATCAAGCAGTACCTGTGCCTTTACAAAACCTTCGCTCTGGTAGGTTTTTCTCAGTCGCTCCAAATCCAAATCCAGCAACTCGCGGTTAAACAACGAAGGCTCGTTGTCGGTTAACAATTTCTCGAGATACGATACCTCATCAAACACCATCTTATCCAACAAGTAGCTGCTTTCCAACGATCGGTTTCCTTTGAAACTAATCTTTCTGATTTCGTAATTCTCCTGGGCTCCCAGAGGAAAACCAAACAGTTGCAGGACGATTGAGACGAAGAATATGTAGGCAATTTTTCTGATCATAATTAACGCATGGCAAACATAAAACACCTTAATCGGTAAAACTGTTTTCGATAATTGGTTTAACTGCCGATTCGGCAATAAGATTAATACTTTGCGCATGTTGAGCCGCATTTATTGTATCGGGTGTAAAAACCATTTGTACATTCAATTCTTCCATTTCCGCAATCAGTTTTTTCATGTGTTGGTCTTTCCTTTTTCGCACCGTTCGGATATAAATTGCCTTTATACGCTGCGGAAATATACGTGCCACGCGGGCATAAATCTCCGGATCGTGCTGTCCGTTATCGCCCACCAGCACAAACGGCAACTTGGGATATGTTTTAAAAAGCCTGATTATTTTATCCAGTTTATGCTCGTGATTTCCGCCATCCTGTTTCCATAAATTTAAAAGCCCCGGATTAATTTCGCGAAGTAAATAAACGCCCTTCGGAAATTGATTGTACGCACAAAAATCGTCAATCAGGTCGTATAAATTCCATTCGCTGCTCGACAGGTAAAAAAACGGATTATTGCTATTTTCATTGGCGCCCTGATGCAGCGCCCGGTAAAAAGCTTCCACTCCCGGAAAAGGTTTTCGGGTTCGCGAGTTGTGCGTAAGCATTAAGCGCAACTTTCGTAATGTTTGTGTAGAGTGGCTGATCATTATCGTATCGTCAATATCTGAAATTACACCAAATGCGGCATCTTTTCCCGGAATTAAAATTTCACCCGGCACCCGAAAATTATTCTTTTCAGGCCCTATCTGATCCAGCAATTCTGCCTGGTAAGGAATCCATTTTGTATTCTGCTCACCGTTCATTTCATTTAGCGGCATTGTTGCTTTAAAAATACCGTTTTCTTCGGTTAATCGTTGCTTTTGCTCGTTGCCTAAATAAATTTTTATTCGTGCACCGGGAATCTGATCGCCCGAATAACGTTTTAACATGGCCAATATATTTTCGTGCGATGAGTTTTTCCCTTCAGGTTTTTCAAGCCCCTTATCTTCGTAAAGGGCACCGGTAATAGTGGCTTCGCCCGATGCGTACGATCCAAAACCGCGGTAAGGAATTACCTGCGGCACACCAAGCCAACCCAGTTTATGCTTTAGCCTGAACTTTTGCTTTTTCAGGAAACCTTTGTTTTTCCGCTCAAAATAATCGGTCATTTCATTTTTGTCTGTCATAGCTATTTTCGGCACAGAATTTATTGTATTTAAGGTAAACAAATACATAAGACATGCCAGAAGAAAAGCTTTTATTCGTAATAAATCCTATTTCGGGAGATATTGAAAAGAACGATTTACAAGATGAGATTCGCCGTTTTATGGAAGAACACGAACTGGCGGTTGAGTTCTTCCGTACCACCGGTGAAAACGACAAGCAAAAAATTTCTGCAAAAATCAACAAGCTGCAACCATCAACGGTAATAGCCGTGGGTGGCGACGGAACCATTAACCTGGTTGCACAAACAGTAATAAACCAAGCGATTAAAATGGGTATTCTCCCTTTGGGATCGGCAAACGGAATGGCATCGGAGCTTGACCTGCCAAAAACGGTAGAAGAAAACCTGAAACTGATAGCAAAAGGGAAATCGAAAAAGATTGATGTGCTGCAAATAAATGATGAGCACATTTGCCTGCATTTAAGCGACATAGGATTTAATGCACAACTGATTAGTACTTACGAAAAAAGCGACAGCCGGGGCTTGTTGGGCTATACCAAATCGTTCATCGAGGAGTTTGGAAATGCCAATCCGGCGGCCTTTGAAATTACTTTGGAGGATTTTACCCTATCACAAAAAGCATTTATGGTGGTTTTAGCCAACGCCTCGAAGTTTGGAACCGGCGCAGTTATCAATCCCAAAGGGAAACCCGATGATGGCTACTTTGAACTGGTAATTCTGCGCCCACAAAATGTTAGCGATTTTCTGGAGATGCTTGTTCCTTTCTACACCCGCCAGATCCATACGCTCGATTTTGTTGACACCTACCAATGTAAAAAGGTAACGATTAAAAATCCGGAGCGCCAGACCTTACAAATTGATGGGGAAATTATGGGTCAGCCGCTACAAATTAATGTAGAAATTTTACCCCGCTGTGTAGAAATTATTATTCCTTAGTCATTTTTTTTCGGGGACACTTCATCGCCTTGGTTTTTTATTTATCCAGCTGGTATTAGTTATTTCGCAAGGCCTCAATTAACTCTGCCTTATTCATCTTACTTCGCCCTTCAATTCCCACCTGTTGGGCTTTCTTATACAACTCTTGTTTTGTACGTTCTTCATATTTACTACTTCCGCCGCCTTTTGTGCCGGAATCGGGGCTATTGGCTATTCTTGCCGACTTTTGTTTGCTGTATCCCTTCTCCCGTAAAGCTTCGTATTGTTCTTCGTTCTTCACTTGTGGAATATTATTCTTTTTTGCCATAACTAATTTATATTGATTTATCTAACTGACGGAAAATACCTTGCCAGATTCCAGCCAATTTGGAAAAACACATTGTAATCAGATGCTATTTTTTTCACCAATAGTTCTTGCACGCCAGGCAACCTGATAAGACTGTCGAGAATTGGCACAATTATTACAATATATCCTGCAAATACACGATCAGAATGAATAAAACAGGATTAACAAAAACGGCTCTCTATCTTATAATTATTTCACTACTTGTGGCTTTTATTATACTGGCCAAAAACATTCTTATTCCATTGGTACTATCCATGTTTTTTTCGTATTTAATTTACCCTGTGGTATGGAAAATTGAACGGTTGGGGGTAAACCGGATAATTTCTATTTTAACGGTTTTGCTGGTGGTAATTATTTTTATTGGTGGTATTGCGTTGCTGTTTTCATTGAAAGCCTCGAATGTCGACATCAACTTTAACGATGTGAAAGAACAGTTTGATAATAAAAGCCTAAGTGTTCAGAGTGCAATTACCACAAAACTTGGTATTGATGCATCAACATTAGACCATTACCTGAAGCAGGCAGTGGATAATTTAATTACTACCTGGCAGTCGGGAATTGGAAATCTTTTTGCAGCCACCACTACTACCCTTTTTCAAATCGGTATTTTACCGGTATTTACTTTCTTCCTATTGTTTTACCGCACTAAAACAGCACACTTTATTTTGCGAATTACTCCAAAAGAAAAACAATTCGTTACGCTCGATATTCTTCGCGAGATATCGACAGTTATAACCAAATATCTCGGTGGGTTATTGCTGGTTGTTGCCATACTTGCCGTTCTAAACTCAGTTGGCCTGTTAATTATCGGTATTAAACATGCCATGGTATTTGGTATTCTGGCCGCGCTGCTCAACCTAATTCCATATATCGGAACATTTCTGGGTGGTCTTATTCCTTTTATGTATGTAGTTTTTACCGATCCGCGCCCACTTCCCGCAATGATAAAAGTTGTGATACTTTTTATGGTTATACAGTTTATCGAGAACAATTTGCTTACACCTAACATTGTAGGCAACAGCATAAAAATTAATCCACTGGCAATCATCCTAAGTTTATTGTTTGCCAATATTATTTGGGGAATTGCCGGTATGTTGGTCGTAATTCCGGCTTTGGCCACTCTAAAGGTTATTATGCGAAAAATTGACAGTCTGCAACCATACGCATTTTTAATCAGCGATAGTGGAACTGAGAAACACAGACTGAAATTATTTAAACGAAAAAATAAGAATAAAAAATGATTAGAATACTTAGAGATCATCTAAAGATAGTTTCGAAAGCAATAAAAAACTTCGCTGCTAACAATCCTATTGGTATGGCAGCGACAACATCGTTTTTTGCTATTTTTTCTATTGCACCCATTCTTATTATCATTATTTCAGTGTTTGGAATGTTTACCAACGATGCTGTTATTCGGGCAAAGCTTTTTAACGAAGTATCGAACCTTATTGGCAGCGAAAGCAGCCACCTGTTGCAAACCGCCATCGACAATTACAACATTGGCGAAAAAAGCGGTTTGGGAGCTCTTATCGGTGGCGGTATTTTTCTCATCTCGGCAACTACACTTTTCAGTATCATGCAAAACTCGATAAATTACATTTGGCGAATTCGGGTAAAATCAAAACTAAAATTAAACGTGCTGAAATTTTTAAGAGACCGTTTATTCTCTTTCGGACTAATTTTAAGCCTCGGGCTGGTGTTACTTATTTCGTTGGTTCTTGATGCATCGATAAGCATTTTTCAGGATTGGTTGTCCACCACATTTAACCCTGAGTTTATTACCCTTTTTAATCTTCTGGAAATGGGCGCATCTTTAGTAATCACGGCCTTGGTATTTACACTGATTTTCCGTTTCCTCCCTGATATTGTCGTAAAATGGAAAGCAAGTTTGTTTGCAGCCGTTTGTGCTTCGGTATTGTTTTTTATTGGTAAATACCTCATCAGTATTTTTATTGGCAAAAGCCAGCTTGGGGTAATTTACGGGGCAGCCAGCTCGTTTGTAGTTATCCTGCTTTGGATTTATTATGTTTCGTTAATCTTTTATTTCGGGGTACAATTAAGCTACCAGTACTCGGTGTATTACAACCACGATAATAAACCATTAAAATTTGCCGAGCCGTTTAAAATCAGTTCGGCAGATAACTAAAAGACAAGGCATAAAAGCAAGGGTGCTTTTTACATATTCTGCACCATTTTACAACTGCAACTTTAAACATAAAAAAGCAGCTACGATAACTTCCGCAGCTGCTTTTTATGTTTATACTATTCTGTTTAACGTCGATTATCTAAGCCAGTTTCTTCTTTTTGACCGAAAGAAAAACAATACCTAAAACCACCACTACACCACTTATAATTACGGGTGTCCAGTTGGCACTGCTTAAGGCTACATCAATACCTAAAAAACTAAATGTTTCGGAGTTATTTATGGCCTGTATTCCAAAAAATAGTGTTCCGGCTAATCCAACTAAAAGTAAAATAGTTCCTAATGCTTTCATAATTTTCATATTTAATGTTTCGCTTAACTAAAGGCAAAATGGTGCCAACCATGCAATAGCCTTTAAAACACAATGGTTCAACACTTTTACACCTGAAACATTTCTACACTTTACACAAAAGTTGTAGAATATTCTCAACAATGCCGGCATGCAACCAAAGCACACAAAACCTCGTACACCTCTTTATATCTGGCCCTTATACCAATTCAAACCATTAACAGGGCACAGTGGAATGGAATTTTCTATCAGGGACTACAGAGATTAGAAAACAATTTAATAGTAACCTTAAAAATTTTTATCATGAGCAAAGCAACAAATGTATTGATGGGTTTTATTGCCGGAGCAGCAGCAGGAACTTTAACCGGAATTTTGGTAGCCCCGGACAAAGGCGTGAAAACACGTAAGAAACTAAACAAACAGATTAGAAGAACGTCGAGAGATGTTTCAGAATCTATTGGAGACAAAGTAGAAGAAATTAAAGACAAACTGAACGACGTTGTTTCAGAAATGCGAACGAAAGCCGAAGAAACGGAAGAAATAATTAAAGAGAAAGTGAATTCGAAGGCCAAAACAGCTAAAGATACAGCCGCGAACTAATAATTGTAATTTCTCACAATTAGAAGTAAAAAAATGAGCGACCATTTAACAGAAAGTATAGCAGGGCTTAACGAAGCCGTTAAACAATATGTGCAAACCAGAATCGACTTGGTTAAGCTCCTGTTTTTGAAGAAAACATCGAAATACATGAGCATTCTGTTCGGGATGCTCATTATAATTTTACTGTGCACACTTATTCTGGCTTTTGCCGGAGTGGTGTTCACCTTTTGGTATGGCGAAACCTATGGCAATTACCTTGAAGGTGCACTGATTGTACTCGGTAGTTTAGTTGTACTATTAATCGTTTTTCTTTTATTCCGAAACAAACTATTATCCTCGTTCTTCCTTTCAAACTTCTCGGAAATATTGTTCGAGGACGATGAAATAGATCATAAATAAATTGAGCGGGAAGAAGAATTGCATAAACCATTACAAATATGAAGCGAGTAAAAAATATGCGGGAACTGGAGCTCATGAAGGAAAACCTGGAGTACCGCCAAAAATTAAACGAAAAACAACTGCTGGGCTCGTCGGTGGCTATTATCGATAATTTTACCGATGGACTAAAAGACTGGGCCTTTGAATTTGGCACCCATTTATTCCTCGATTTAATTCGCCGCCGAAAAAACCGAGCTCCCGAAACGGAAGAAGAAGAATAAAAAAGTACAACACCGCATTGCAGCAACCAATAAGCAAAAAACCAGATTTGCCAGGCGCATCTCTACTCCAATCTAAATAGGGCAATTCATTAAATTGGTATAAATAATAGACACTTTATTCCTTTAATCTGCAAAAGTATCTTTATCTTTTGCATTTAATAACCGTCTGTTTCAATTTATAATCAATGCCCGATAACTCAAATAATTTCAAACTTTCCCTTAGTTCACTTTCAAAAACGATTAACAGTTTACTGAATAAAAAGGAACTGAACGAAGAAAATCTGGTTCAGATTGAACAGTGGCTGTCATTTCACCTGAATAAAATACGGATTAGGAAACTCGAAGATGTTTCTATTGTTGGCGAAAAGGAAACCGAAGAACGCACAAAAAAAGATGGTGTTTTTATTATCAATACCGCGGCCGACATTATTCTCGATCCGGGTTTTCAGAATTATCATAACGACTATACCGAGCGGCCGGAGAAACTGAATCTTGCCGATTTGGTGGAAGAAAGTACGCTAAACGAATTTAATTCAGCATTTCTTGAAGCCTTGAGCGAGAAAAAGAACACAAAAGCCGAAGTGCTTCTAAAAACAGGTATAAACCGGCAGCGCGAATGTGTTCTTGAATTTGATATGTTGGCCAGTAATACCGATAACAACCGGGTTATCGTTTATTATTCGTTCAAAGATCTTCAGCATGTGCATTTGGCTGATTTCCAGTCGATCGTTTTAAACAACCTTCCGGGAATGGATGTTTTTCTGTTCGATTCGGAATACCGCTATATTCTGGCCGGTGGAAAAGAAAAAGAAAAGTATAATTTAACGAACTCCAGCTTTATCGGGAAAACACTTTTCGATGTGTATAAAAAGCAGGATCAACGTCGTTATTTTCAGTTTTACAACAAGGCTATAAACGGCGAATTTACCGAGGGAGAAGTTCGTTATAAAAAAGACGTGTACTACATTGCCGCAGCGCCGGTAAAAAACATTGAAGGAAATACGGTGGCCGGAATTCTTATCTCGCAAAATGTTACAAAAGATAAAATACTGGAAGATAAACTGATTAAAAGTACCGAGGAAGCGCAGCGTGCCAACAAGGCAAAATCAATATTTCTGGCCAATATGAGCCACGAAATTCGTACACCACTTAATTCAATAATCGGTTTCACCGACCAGCTGAAGAAAACCAACCTGGATGAACAGCAGCAGAAATTTATTTCGCTAATTAACCACTCCTCCGAGCATCTCCTGTATTTGGTAAACGAAATTGTATTCCTTTTTAAACTGGGCATGGGCAAGGTTTACATTGAAAAAACGAGCTTTTCGATTAAAGAGCTGCTCAACGAGCTGGCCGATGTTTATAAAAAACAAGCTGCTGAAAAGAACCTGAAATTTAAAATAACTACCGACAAGGCACTGCCTGATTTTGTTAAAGGAGATCCTTTCCGTTTGCGACAGATATTGATGAACTTGTTGGTTAACGCCCTTAAATACACCGAACAAGGTCAGGTAAATCTGACTACAACCGTAATTAAAAAAACAGAAAACAAGGTTGAGCTGGAATTTGAAATATCTGATACGGGTATTGGAATTGAAGAGAAGGACCTGCCCTATATTTTTGATGTATTTGAGCAGGGCAACAAACGAACGGAAAAGATTCGCGGTGGCGCCGGACTGGGTTTGGGAATTTGCAAAAAGCTCGTTACCCTTTTTAAAGGCGAGATTTTCGTAAGCAGCAAAAAGAACAAGGGAAGTACATTCAGGGTAAATATTCCATTGGAAGTATCGGACGCTAAACCCCGGAAAGAAAAAGAAAAATCGTACAATCTTGATGACAGTTTGTTGCGGGGCAAAAAAGTACTTCTGGCCGACGACGACAAACACAATCGCATGCTTTCCGAATTAGTTTTAAAAGGCTGGCAAACCGATTTCGTTTTGGCAAAAGACGGAGTGGAAGCCTTACATGCGCTTAAAAATATACAGTTCGATCTGGTTTTGCTCGACATACACATGCCACGAAAAAATGGTGTTGATGTGGTAAAAAAAGTACGCGCCAATAAAGGCCTGAACGCTGACACACCCTTTGTGGCCTTAACGGCAAACGCGCTAAAAGCCGATATTAACAGCTACCTGAAAGTGGGGTTTAACGATTATGTTATTAAACCATTCTACGAACTTGAATTATACAATAAAATTTGTAATATTTTGCAAATTGAGAACAACGATAAACAAAGCTCAGTCGCCAGCAAACCAGCCATTGAAGAGCCGGCAACTGCCGATACATTTAATGTGTACGACCTGGAAAAAACAGCTGCCGGCGACAAGCAGTTTTTTAATTCGATGATCGACAATTTTACCGAAAATGCAGCAACATTGCTGGCCGGGTTTGAAAGCGGATTGAAAAACAAAGACTGGCAAACAATTGGTGAAAGAGCGCATAAAGCCATTCCTTCGTTCAGGTTTTTTAAACTAAACGCCACGGCAAACGTGCTTTCAAAAATCGAAGATCTGGCGTTAAGAAACCAGCAATTCGATGCACTGCCCGAGACGGTAAACATGGTTTCGGGACAAATAAAAGAAATAATAAAACAGGCAAAAGCAGCCAAAATATAAGGACAAAGCCCATTAAACTTTTTAGTTGAACTTTTGTATAAACTTATACCAACATAAATTCAATAAATGAAGAAGATATTGATTATTGACGATGACACATTCATCTGTGAGCTATTAAAAAAACATCTTCAAAACAATAAGTACAGTGCCGAAACTGCATTTAACGGAAGAGGCGCGCTCAAACTTTTTAAAGAAAACAACTTCGACCTTGTTTTATGCGATTTCCGGTTGCCCGACACCAGCGGGCTCGAACTTATGCAACAACTAAAGTCGATCAAGCAGTCGGTTCCGGTGATTATAATGACCGCTTATGCCGATGTTAGAATGGCCGTAAAATTGATGAAACTGGGTGCCAGCGACTACATTACCAAGCCCATTCAGCAAGAGGAACTTTTGGGACTGATAAAAAAACTGCTGAAGAAACCAGAACCTTTAGCGGCTAGAAAAAGCCGCAAAACAGTTTATTCGAATGGCGATTTTATTATTGGCGACAGCCCGAAAATAAAGTATGCGATCAACCTGGCCCGCAAAGTGGCACCTACCGATATGTCGGTAATTGTTTCGGGCGAAACCGGAATCGGGAAAGAATATATTGCGCGTTTTATTCACGAAAACAGCCTGCGAAAGGACAAACCGTTTCTGGCAATCGACTGCGGTGCCATTCCGAAAGAACTGGCCAACAGCGAGCTTTTCGGACATATAAAAGGATCGTTTACAGGTGCAATTTCCGATAAAATCGGAGTTTTTCAGAAAGCCGATGGCGGCACCCTTTTTCTCGATGAAATCGGGAACCTAAGTTACGATGTGCAGTTAAAACTGCTGCGGGCCATCCAGGAACGGGTTGTTTCGCGTTTAGGAGACGACAAACAAAAAAGTATTGACATACGCATAATTGCAGCAACAAACGAAGATTTAAACGTTGAGGTAAAAGAAAATAATTTCAGAGAAGACCTGTATCACCGCCTCAACGAATTTAAAATTGCCCTGCCACCGCTGCGCGAGCGCCCCGAAGATATTAACGTTTTTATGCGCCATTTTATCGATGCAGCCAACAAAGAGCTTAACCGTAATATTAACGGTATTACTCCCGAGGCCGAATCAGTAATCTTAAAATACCCGTGGTACGGTAACCTCCGCGAACTTAAAAATGTAATGAAGCGAGCGGTGTTAATGGCTGAGGGAGAACAAATTGACACCGACTGTTTCCCCTACGAAATTCTACACCCTGAGACAGACCACACTCAAACACAAACCGTTACGGCACAGGAAATTAACACGAATTCGAAATTAAAACACGCTTCTTCCGAAATTGAAAAAAAGCTAATTATTGAAACCATTCAGGAAGCCGGTTACAATAAATCGAAGGCCGCAAAAATTCTGAATATCGACCGCAAAACACTCTACAACAAAATTAAATTGTATGATATAAAACTATAGTTTAAATGCGTTCAGTAATGAAGTTTGCTGTTTGGTTTTTGGAATAGTATTTGGGTTACCAATAGCAAAACAAATGATGAAATGGGGATGAATACAGGATATAAGAAAATTATATTCATTGATGACGATACGGAGATGGTGCGTATTTATAACTCTGTTTTGGAACAAAAAAAATTATCGGATTATCTTATACATTTCGAAAACGCGCAGAAAGGTATCGAGTATTTAAAACGAATAAACAGGGAAGAAGATTTACCGGACTACATACTTTTAGACCTGTACATGCCGGTTATGGACGGTTTTAAGTTTCTACACTATTTTAACGAATTGAAAAAACTGAAAAAATCGATTGAGGTTTTTGTGTGTTCATCTTCACAAAACCAGGACGACCGGAATAAGGTTATGAAATATCCTTTTGTGAGTGCATATCTTGAAAAACCATTATCGACCGATTTTATTGAACTGTTGATTGAAGATTCGGTGCACTGAAGACTAATTCCTCATTTTGTATAAAATAATCTACAACGCTTTCTTTTGCCTGAAACAGTCGGGCATTTTTTTCGTCCAAAATTACCGGATTTTTACGCTGCTATTCATTTCTATACGCTCTCATCGGAAATCATTGCATTGTAATTCGGACATAAAAAACATTCATGATTCCCAAGAATCACCAACAGGGATGAAAGGACATCAATATTGTTTCCCGCAAAGAAAAGAAGAAGCGCAAAATTCGCAAAGGTATAGAATCTGTTTTGCGTGCTTTGCGAAAACTTAGGGATCTACTCTGCGTGAACTTTTTTGTTTTTACCAAAGTGACTTTCAGAAAAAAAGGCAGAACCACTTGCCTGCCTTGAACGATCTTATTATTTAATCTATTTACTACTTCCCCATCTCAAACTGTTTCTGGGCCACGTGGTTCATAAACTTCGAAACGGTTTCCGAACCATCAACACCAAATGCATCTACCACTGTTCCTTTCTCACCGGTATCGGTTCCAACAGCATATAAAATGCTCATATCCGATGGATTTGTTGCTCCTTCGAAACGGTGCAACTCATGCAGCTCAACACCTGATGGCAAATATTTGCGCGAACTTTTTCCTTCAGAAAGTACGCCGTTCGATTCAACATTAAAGTTGTGCGTATAACCTCTTGATTTTAAATCCTCAATGGCTTCCACCATTGTATCGTAATTATTATTTACTCGTTTCATCTGTTTAAATTTTATAGTGTTACTAATCAGGAGATTTCCTGAAACTTGTTCAATTCTCCAAATTTCAAAATCCCCTGTTACTATACTATATGGCAAAATCCTGCCATTTTGTTATCAACGTTAGTCAGGATGTTTTTTCTATAACTCAATCAAGTCACCACTGGTTAAGCACTTCGCAAAAACCAACGCAACATCTTATCCTTCTGCAACTTACAACAATTTTAATTTTTTAGTTTCAGAGTAAGTTCAAAAAAATTTAAACACAGATTATATATCCGGATCTTTCAGGGAAGATGAACTGCATTCATTATTTCCCCAAAATGAGTAGGTAAATCCACACAGTCAACCGGATAAAAAGCCCCAACTTATTTACTTTCATTTAATGTTTCTTCCCATAGAAAATTTAAGCTTCCTTTTCAGTCCCCGTTAATAAGATGTTAAAGTTTATTTTTTGTGCCTCACATCACAACATTTCAAAATCAATTTGTGTTATATAGTACTGTTTTTTGATTTTACGGTACCGATAAAAGAATATAATGATTAGGAATTTACTATATAGTTTATCCCCCAGACGCCTGTCGATATTGAACAGATATTACCGCATTACGCAGTTTTACCCGTTCCTGAAAAGCACTGCATACAAAGCAGCAACAATTGCAACAGTGTTTGTGCTGTTGGTGGTTAGCCTTGAGATTTTTCTACTTGATTTTAATTTGATTCTGAACAACCTGGTGGATACTTATTCGCCAAAAATTATTTATTCGGTTTTTCTTTTATCCGAAACATTTTTAGGATTGTTACCTCCGGAAATGTTTATCGCCTGGGCCTCTAAACTGGAAATTCCCTGGGGATCATTGTTTATTTTAGCAAGCTTATCATACGTTGGCGGCATAATTTCCTTCTTCCTGGGAACACGTCTTTTTCTCATTCCTTCAGTTAAAAATCACATCGAAAATAAAATACAGAAGCACATTGTTAACCTCCGAAAATGGGGTGGCATATTTGTTTTTCTGGGCGCTGTTTCGCCTGTTCCCCATTCGGTTGTAAGCCTTGCCTCGGGCCTTATCGGGTACAATTTTAAAAGCTACCTGCTGTGGTCGCTCTTCAGGTATTTTCGCTTTGTAATTTATGCGATTGTGATATTTGGCATTTTCTAAACCTTATGCTCTTCCTCCTCCAACTGATGTAACAGCCGTGCATATTTCCCACCAAATTTTAGCAGCTCTTCATGGTTGCCGCGTTCAATAATCCGTCCGTCTTCCAACACCAAAATCATATCCGAATTTTTAATGGTGCTTAGGCGGTGTGCCACTGCAATAACCGTTTTCCGTGAGAAAATATTGGCAATGGCTTTTTGTATGTACTGCTCGGTAATGGAATCAACAGCGCTGGTTGCCTCATCAAGAATGATTAACTCGCTGTTGCCGGCAATGGCCCTAGCAAACGAAATTAACTGTGCCTGTCCTTTCGAAAGGTTATCGCCATTATCCTGAACTATAAACTGATACTTTTCGGGCAGCTGGTCGATAAAATAATTGGCATAAACAAACGATGCCGACTGCTCCACATCGCTTCGTGAAATGGATTTACGCCCCAGCGAAATGTTGAATTCAACCGTATCGTTAAACATGTAAATATCCTGCTGCATAATGGAAATCGTTTCGCGGATCTGTCCAATCGGAATTTCTGACAATTCGGTGCCGTTAATTTTTATGCTTCCTCGATAACCGGTGTATGTTTTTGCCAATAGTCGAATAATCGTTGATTTTCCCGATCCGGTGGTACCAACCAATGCGAGCCGGTCGCCTTTTTTCAGCTTGAACGACACATCTTTCAGCACATCGGGCGTGTCTTCCGAATAGCGGAAAAACACATTTTTAAATTCAATTTCCTGCAAAGCAACTGCTTCGGGAACCGTGTCTGCTTTCGGATCTTCCACCTGCTGATCGAACATTTCGCTAATATGCTCCAACGCCGACATAGCCCGCTGAATGGTTGAAATTTGCTGGGCAAACTGTTTTACCGGCACAAAAAGGCGCTCTAAAGTGGTTACAAAAACAATCAGAATTCCGAGCGTATAACCGTAACCCCAAATCTGAATGGCGCCGTACCAAATCACCAGTGCCGTGGCCACCGACGTAATTCCTTCCACAATCGAATAAAGGAACGAATCGTAAACATTCGATTTGTTTTGAGCATCGCAAAACTGTTTGTTCAAATCGTCGTATTTATTCAGCACTTTATCCTCGGCGGCAAAAAGTTGAACAGTTTTCATTCCGGTTAATGCTTCCTGCAAATAAGCCGCCGATTTTGCCAAACTGGTGCGGGACGTATTGTAAGCTTTCCGGATTTTTTTCCGCAGAAAGTTAATTACCAGAATAATTACCGGAACTACCAGTAACAGCACCAAAGTAAGGCGCCAGTTGATGTAAAAAAGGTAGCCCACCAGCGCCAGCGTTTTTATACTGTCGGCCAGCAATCCAAGCACCCCGGCAGCAAACGAATCCGAAACTGATTCCATATCGCTGGTCAATCGCGACAAGGTTACGCCAATTGGTTTTTTATCGAAATAGCTTAGGGGAAAACGCAACGATTTTCCGAACAAACGCCTGCGCAAATCAACAACTGCCAGCCCTCCTGCTTTCGAAAAAGAGTAACTGTAAACACCGTCGAACAAAATATTCAGAATCAATGCTCCAGCCAGAAAAAGACTTTGCCGGATTAATCCGTCCACATTTCCCGGCACGATGTAATTATCAACGATATCTTCAATCAGCCAAAGAAACAGAATCCCCGCTCCGGTAGTAACCGGAATGGAAGCAATACTCAGGAAAAACCACTTTTTGTGTGGTTTAAAATAGCCAGCAAACTTTCGGAACAGCTGCCAATCGACACTTTTTATCATATTGTTTTTGCCTGTGCTCATAACTGCCTTTCTTTTTTTGTTTCGCCTTCCTGTTGCAGTTTTGCAATGTTGCGGTAGAAATCTGAATATTTTAGCAATTCCTCGTGATTTCCTTTTGCCGCCATTTTTCCATCTTCCAGCACAATGGTAAAATCGGTTTTCTCGAGCACGCTAATCCGGTTCGAAATTACCACCAGACTTTTCACTGCATGGTTTTCCACAATTTGTTTAATCAGAAAACGCTCGGTGTCGGTGTCAACGGCCGAAAACACATCATCAAGAATCAACAACTCGCCTTGCGTATAAAGTGCGCGTGCCAGGCTAATTCGCTGTTTCTGTCCGCCCGAAAGCATAATGCCTTTTTCGCCCACCATTGTTTTTCCCTTTTTGGGGAAACGCAACAGTTCGTCGGCAAAAGCGCTTTTGTAAATCACATCGTCAAAACGTTTCTCGTCAATCGTTTCATCCGAGGTTAAGCCAATGTTGTTCTCAATGGAATCAGAAAACAGAAACACCTCCTGACTTACCGTATTTACCACCGATCGGATATCTTCGCTTCGTATCGAATCAGCATCAATATCGCCATAGAAGATCTGTCCTGCTCCGGGTCGTAAATAACCATTTAAACACTGAATCAAGGTGGTTTTCCCCGATCCTACTTTTCCGGTAATTCCAACAATCTGGCCGGGCTTTACAGAAAACGAAATGTCCTTCAAAACCGGTTTATCGCCGTTGTGGTAGGTGTAATTCAGATTTTCTACGCGAATACCTTCTTTAAACAGTTCTCCCTTTTGGTTTGCCGGCAGTGCTTTCCGATCATCGTCGGTTCCTTTCCGGTCCATAATGGTTTGTATACTGCTGATTCCCACCATCCCTTGCTGAAAAATGGTGAGCACCCAGCCCAGCCCCATAATCGGATGAGCCAGCAGCGCTGCGTACGCAATGTATTCGGTTAATTCTCCAATGGTGAATTTGCCGTTAATCACATACATTCCGCCTACAAAAAAGATGATGATTTTTAAAATCTGCCCGAGATTAGCAAGCAAGGGAATCACAAACGAACGGATCCACGCAATTTTAAGGCTGGCCTCGTAATACGAAATATTTTCGGTCTCCACCTTCTTTTCGGCATGCGCGTAAATATTGTAGCTTTTTATTACGCTGTTACCCGAAAGAAAGGAAATGATTTTTCCGGAAAGCTTTTGCAAGGTATCCATTCTCGCGTGCGTGTTTTTAACCATTACTTTCATACCATAACGCACAATAAAAAATACCACTACCATTGGAATGATACAATACAGCGTAAGCATGGGCGACAATTTCCACATCATGTAGGGTGTAAGCGACAGTGAAAGCAGAATGTTGCCAATTTGCAGAATACCAAAACCGGTAATCATTCGCACACCGTTAATGTCGTTATTTACCCGCGATATAATATTTCCGGTAGAGTTTGTATCGTAATAATCCTTGCCAAAGGAGGCCAGTTTTTGGAACATTTCGCCCTTTAATTGCCGCTCAATCAGGCGGGCCGGGAAAAAGATCAAAATCCGCGAAAGTGTTCTCACCAATATTAATCCAACTGCCAAACCAACAATGATCAGCACATTTTTATGAAACTCACTTTCATTTCCGGCACGTCCTCCGGCTATAAGGTCGATGGTTTTCTGTATAAACCCAGGTATCGTAACCGAAGTCCATACGGTAAGCACCAGGAAGATTATTCCGCCTGTGTACCACCACCGGTATTGATGTGTGTATTTTAATAAGAATTTTAGTTTCGATAACATGATCCGGTATCCAGTTTTTGCCTTTTAGGCATCAATATATTTTTGCATCTGTTCGTTTTGCCAGTTATACACCAGTTCCGGCAAAGTTTCGTTGCCCTCGTTATAGCGCTTCAATAGTTTTTCGGCCACGGTAATTCCGCTTTCGGTAATTTCGCGAACCGGAGCCAAAAACCGGCTCTCATCCTCCGAGCACTTAACTTTTGCACGTCGCTTAAGCCCGTCAGAGGCAATCCGGCAAATATGTTTTGCAATGGTTCCGGCGTGCAGGTTTCCACTTTCGGCCTTCAGCGCTTTTACGGGAACCTGCGCACGAAGCTCCTGCATGGTGTCAACGTCCCATTTCGAAATCAGGTCATCGGCTTCCCCCAAACTATCACCGTCGTACAACAAGCCAACCCACAAGGCCGAAACCGCTGCAATGTGCGACACACAACTGGCATCGGCGCCTCGCATTTCTATAAATTGTTTGAGCCGTACATCCGGGAAAATCGTTGACACATGCGTCTCCCAATCTTCCTGCGTTGGTTTTAGCGCATGTTTGCCTTCAAAAAATCCACGAAAGGTAAGGCCGTTTGCCGGAATGTAATTCCCATCGCGCAAAATGTAATACATCGGCACATCCAGCAGATAGTCCACCCAACGCTCAAAACCAAAGCCCTCATCAAAAATAAAGGGTAAAAAGCCGCAGCGATCCGCATCGGTATGGTTCCAGATATGCGCCCGGTACGATAAATAGCCGTTGGGTTTACCGGCTGAAAATGGCGAGTTGGCAAAAATGGCGGTAACAACCGCTTGCAGTGCCTGCGAAACGCGCATTTTTTTTACCATATCGCTTTCGCTGCCAAAATCGAGGTTCACCTGTGTTGATGCGGTGTTAGTCATCATGTGCAGCCCTAGCTCGTCTTTTGTGGGCATGTAATTGCGCATCCAACGATATCGTTCTTTAGGCACCCAAGGCACATCGGCCACATCCGACAACGGATCAACGCCCATTGGCAGACTAAAAAAACTGTAGTGTTGACTTATCGTGTTAAGCTCCTGAAAATGCTTTTTGGTTTCGCGATAGGTTTCGTGGACAGTGCTAAAATTATCGCCCGAAAGCTCGAATTGCCCACCGGGTTCCAGCGTAATTGATGCACCATTTTTCCGCAGGCCTATGGCAATATTATTTTCAAGAATGGGCTGCCAGCCATCGTGTTGCATTTTGTTCAGGATTTTCAAAATTCCGCCATCCTGCTCAAAACGAAGGCGTCCGAAATCTTTTTTACGGAATAAAAACTTTTCGTTTTCCGTACCGATTCCCCATCGCTCAGACGGTTTGCTCCCGCGCCCGAAATAGTCGATCAATTGCGACTTATGGTTAATTTCTATTCTTTTTTCTGCTTCTGTCATCTGTTTTCTGTTTTGTCGGCTTCAATTACTTCGAATTCAGAATGCTATCGAGAACGTATTTTTCCACATGCCGGTTTTTCCCGATATACGGATAGTCGTGCATCGACAACATAGCCGGTGCATTCAGCTCTACCACAATGTAATTTTCGTGCGAAGCAGGCTGTTCCATATCTTTAATTATAATATCGATTCCGGCAATTTTCAGGCCTGCCGATTTGGCTGATTCAACGGCTACATTTTTGTAAAAATCCGGAATTTCATCGGTAACATCAATGCTGTCGCCGCCGGTACTCAGATTCGAGTTTTTACGCAGATATACCTTTTCGCCTTCCTTCAAAATCGTATCCGGAGTCATCGATTGCGCATTCAGATGCCGGATCACTTCCTCATCGATATTTATTTTTAATAACGGATGCGTGTAATCCGTTCCGCGCCCTTTATTTTTTTGATCTACCAACTGTTGAATTGTTGATTTTCCATCACCCGACACATTGGCCGGTTCGCGCCAGGCAATGGCCCGCACCACGTAATCGATTACCAGAAAGCGGTATTCCTCCCCCGGACAAAACTCTTCAACAATCACTTTATCCGAGAATTTAAACGCATTGTTGATGGCAGCAATTTGCTCCTCGCGCGATTTAATATTTGTGCTTACCGCAATTCCATGATCGGTATTTGCCGGTTTTACCACCGCCGGCAACGGAATCGCATCCAACACATCAGCCGCGTAACCAAGCTTCAGCAAAATACCTTTTGCCTGGTGAATACCTTTTCGCTGCAGGAATTGCCGGGTCATCCATTTATCGTTCGATATCCAAAAGGCAATCAGGCTGTTTGCATCCGAAATGGTTCCTTCATGAATGATGTATTCTTTATTATTGTATTGAACCGAAATGAGGTTATTATCGGCATCGATGATCTCGAAATCCAGTTTGCGACGGAGAATTTCGGCAATAATAATTTGGGTTGTGGCTTCAAAATGCTCATAACCTGGTAGCGGTTTAAAATTATAGTTGCTCTTTTTCATCATAGTACAATGCTTTTCGGGAAATCTTCTCTATTGATCAAACGTCCCTTTTCGTAATAACTTTTGAAATTAACACATTGTGTTTAGAATAGTTTTCGAAAGCACGAATTATTGCCTGTAATTTAAAGTTGGGTTGAAATGCGAAACAAAATACAATCCGGTTCCGCTTGTTTTTGCCTAGAAAATGACTACTCTTTAATTAATAGTACAATCATGATTAGGGGAAATCACCAACAGCGATGAAAGGACATCAATATTGTTTCCCGCAAAGAAAAGAAGAAGCGCAAAAGTATAGAATCTGTTTTGCGTGCTTTGCGAAAGCTTAGTAATCTACTCTGCGTGAACTTTTTTGTTTTTACCAAAGTGACTTTCAAAAAAAAAAGAGGCCTTTATACAAGACCTCTTAACTATTTTTTACGCAAATTGCAGAAAGCTGCAACTTGCGTAAAAATGTTTTTCTTAGTTAACTGCCGGAGTAACAGTAAATTTACGGAATTCCACCGGTCCGTGATCACCCTGAATCTGAAATGGCCCCGGTTCTCCTTCTTTGCTATCCAGCGAACCACCTGTAATTCCCGGAATTGGACGGTTCGAAATAACTTCTTTTCCATTTAGAAAAACGGTAACATGACGCCCAACAAGAGTCACATCATAGGTTTGCCATTCGCCCGGTGCATTAGCTGCGTAAACCGCCGGTGCAATAAAACCGTAGATACCACCTATACTTACATCGTCGGTTCTTCCTTTTGAATCTTCGATCTGAAGTTCGTGACGGCCACGAAGATAAATTCCACTGTTACTTCCTGCCGGGTAACGGAATTCAACATGAAGTTTAAAATCTTCAAACTTCTGAACACTTATCAGGTTGCCGCCCGATTCGGTATTCACCATTACACCATCAATCATCTGGAATTTGTTGTTCTGCGGAATAATCCATTTTTCCATGTTTTCGGTAATCATTTCAATCGGATTTCCCCAAACCGGAGGCTCTGTTCTTTCGAGCGAAGGAGCGCGAACACCTGTCCATTCCAGTTTTTGACCGTTAAGCATTTGATAACCGGTAAGCTTATCGTCTTTTAATGAAAACTCGAAATACAGGTCATCGATATCCATCCACTGCGGTGGAATGGTGAAATGAAATTTTCCATTTCCATCAGGTACGACTTCAGCAATTGGACGGGCACTTCCCTCGTATCCAACGTAGTATCCGGTTAACGTAGAAAAACCTGACAGTTTAACCATTAGCCAACCAGGGAAACCATCGGAAGCCATTAATCCGTGTCGGAAAAGACCGAGATTCTCGATCTGCTTTTGAGTCATATTAATGGTTAAATCCCACTTGCCAATTAATGGCGAGTCGCTTTCAACACGCTGTGCCTGCACCGGAACAAATGCCGTTAGTGCAATTGCAATTAATAAAATAATAGGTTTTAGTTTGTTCATTGTTATTTATTTTGATGAATAAAATTGAAAATATTGCTTTTAACAAACACAAATCTACTTAAAAACTGCATTTGATTAAAAAACCTCGCCTCTAATTTCTCTTTTTAACCAGTGTGTGTCACTAAAGTTGTTAACGCGATCTTAAATTCAGAATCTTGATAAACTTAATGTAAAAGCCTGATGTTTATCCGGTAATAATTTTATTTAAAACTAAATTCCTTATTATGAAACAAGACAACAATCAATTTAAAATAATTTCTTCGCGAGTATTTGTTACAGTATTCGCTCTTTTGGCTTTGACGGCGTGTGCCCCCGAAAACAAGAGCTCCCTACAAACTGAAACTTCATCTGCAAAACTGGCTTCAAACCTGCTTCAGGAAATTAACAATACAAATGAAATAGAAAATCAGCACACGGAAGCACCGGCACTGCAAGAGAAAAAAACAACAGAGGCTCAGGCAAAACCAGATCCCTCACATGGCGAGCCCGAACACAAATCCGACATTGCCGCAGGTGTACCTTTAAACTCGTCAGTAACAAATTATACAGCTGAGCCTGAAAAAACAACTTCAGCACCACCAGTTACTTCAACAAGGCAACAAACAACCGGCCGTGTTGGGCCAACTATTGAGAACGCAAGAAAACTGAATTCCAGCAAACCGGTTAACTATGCTCCCGGAACTTCACTAACCAGAAATCCGCCACACGGACAACCGGGGCACAGATGTGACATTCCCGTGGGTGATCCGCTACCTGTTGCAACAAATAGTAATGTAAAGTTAAATCCGCCACACGGGCAGCCGGGCCATCGTTGCGACATAGCAGTTGGCAGTCCGCTGCCTTCTTAAAACCAAAACCCGACACATTTACGCATTTGATATTTACAAAAATTCAGGCATAAAAAAAGAGGTCTTAAAAAGACCTCTTTAAATTTGGTGGCTCCCCAGGTTGGACTTGAACCAACGACCTACGGATTAACAGTCCGCCGCTCTAACCAACTGAGCTACTGGGGAAGATTTAATTCCCTTTGTGAGAACGTTTGCTTTTCAAAAGCGATGCAAAAGTAATAGCTTTTCTTAAAAGTCAAAACTTTTTTCTAAAAAAAATCACTTAAAATTTTTACCCCCCATTAAAGGAAAAGCTGGAACAAACGCAAACCATATTCTTCTTTTATTGTTATACAGACAGTTATTAAATGCAAACATTCAAAATAGAGCTATGAAAAAAATTACAAAAATTTTTTCCGCGGTCTTAATCACAGGCATTATTACACTTTCAGGCTTTCAGGCAAAAGCACATTGCGAAATTCCTTGTGGAATTTACGGCGACTCGGTTCGCATTGCCCTGTTGTACGAACACATTGAAACCATTGAAAAATCGATGAACCAGATTAACGAATTGTCGAAATCAGAGAATCCCGATTACAACCAATTGGTTCGCTGGGTAATGAACAAAGAGGAGCACGCCAAAGAAATGCAGGAAATTGTAAGCCAGTATTTTTTGCATCAGCGTGTAAAAATAACTTCTTCGGCCGATGAGGCTGCTTACCGCAAATATGTAAAACAACTGGAACTGTTACACCATCTTTCGGTATTTGCGATGAAAAGCAAACAAAGCACCGATTTAAGCATTATTGATACACTGCGCGAAAAGCTTCACCTTTTTGAGCACGCCTATTTTGGCGACGATCATTAAAAAACACGATACAAAATAAAAATTAAGGGCCTTTCGTAAGGTCCTTTTTTGTATTTGCCATCCAACATACACACCGTTAAAATAACTGTGCCGGTAAAGTTCTGCAATGAATTAACAATCTAGTGTCAACTGTTTAATTTAATTCTGCCAAAACTACTTGTATTTAATCCTTATTTTAGCCTAAAATTAAAAACTATGATCCCAAAAATATCCATTAGTTCAAAAATTGCAGACGAGCATTCGTTGGCCTGTTTATGTACCGATTTAAAGCAAACAGCCACTATTCAACTCTCGGAAACAGAAAAGACGTTTCTGCAAAAGAAGTTTGAAAAAGAAGATACATGTGCGATTACCCGCATTCCACATCTTCTTTTTTTTGGCAAAATAAAAACCGAAAAAGAGCCTTACCAGCAAGCCGAAATGGCAAGGGTAGCCGGAACAAAACTTTACGATGCCCTAAAATCGGCCGGTGAAACAACTGTTCAACTCACCAGTTTTTGCGAAGCCGGTTTTTTAACCGATTTTTTAGAAGGATTGCTGCTTAACACCTACAACTTCGAGAAATACAAAAAGGAAAAAGAATCATTTCAACTTGAAAATATTTTACTCATTGATGAGAAGATCACCAACGAGAAGATCGATGAAATAATCAATACAACAAAGGCCACTTTTGTTGCACGCGACCTGGTTAACGAACCACTGTCGTTTCTTACGGCAACTCAGTTCTCAAAAGAAATTGAAAAGCTGAGCGACGAAGCCGGTTTTTCATTGGAAGTTTTTCACAAGAAAAAAATTGAAGCCCTAAAAATGGGCGGACTGCTTGCGGTAAACAAAGGCAGCATCGATCCGCCAACCTTTAATATTCTGGAGTGGAAACCTGAAAATGCAACAAACAAACAAGCCATTGTTTTGGTAGGAAAAGGAGTGGTTTACGACACCGGCGGTTTAAGCTTAAAGCCAACACCCAACTCGATGGATTACATGAAGTCGGACATGGGAGGTGCTGCGAGCATTGTGGCAGCCATATACGCCGCTGCCCTCAATAAACTTCCGTTGCACATTGTTGGCCTGGTTCCGGCAACCGACAACCGCCCCGATGGAAATGCCTATGTTCCGGGCGATATTATAAAAATGTTCGACGGAACCACGGTGGAAATCAAAAATACCGATGCAGAAGGAAGACTCATTCTGGCCGATGCATTGAGCTATGCAAAAAAATACCAACCGCAACTGGTAATTGATTGCGCCACCTTAACCGGATCGGCCGATATTATTGCCGGACCGCACGCTGCGGTGGTTATGGGTAACACCGCCGAAAAGGTGGAACAACTAAAAAAATCGGGGTTAAACACCTACGAACGCCTGATAGAAGTTCCGCTTTGGGAGGAATATGCAGCGCCGTTAAAATCGCCAATTGCCGACCTGAACAACCTTGGCACACGCGAAGGGCAAACAACCATCGCCGGAAAATTCCTGGAACATTTTACCGATTACAACTGGATACATGTTGATATGGCAGGCCCCGCTTTCAGAAAAGAGAAAGAGGCATACCGGCCGGCCGGTGGAACTGGTTTTGGCACGCGTTTACTTTATGATTTTCTGAAATCGCTAACAAAATAAAAACGCTGTGCATGAGCATGAAATGCTTGTGAATCGCACAGAAATAAGATCATGCTTATTTAAATTAAATAAATTAACTTTGCGGACACCTTATAAAATAGGGCAAATTTTCTGAAATAAAACACAATGGCAAAACAAGATACAATACGCATAGGAATTACTCACGGAGATATAAACGGAATTGGATATGAAGTAATATTAAAAACACTTTCCGATCCGCGTATTCTCGAAATGTGCACACCGGTTGTTTACGGCTCGCCAAAAGTTGCGGCCTACCACCGTAAAGCACTCGATATAAACGACGTAAGCTTTAACCACATTCGCAGCACCAAAGAATTACTACCCAAAAAAGCAAACATAATAAACTGTGTTGACGAAAACATTCGGGTTGAATTGGGTAAATCAACTACTGAAGCCGGAGTTTCGTCGTTTGAGGCACTCGACCGTGCTACCAACGATCTGCAAAAAGGATACATTGATGCACTGATTACAGCGCCAATCAACAAAGACAACATTCAAAGTGAAGAATTTAATTTCCCGGGGCACACCGAGTTTCTGGCACAAAAATTCGACACAAAAGACTACGCCATGTTAATGGTGAGCGAATCGCTGAAAATTGGCGTGGTTACCACACACATTCCAATTTCGAAGGTTTCTGAAAGCCTGAGCAAAGAAGTTATCCTTTCAAAAATCAGGATCATAGCCAAATCACTTCAGCAAGACTTTGCCATTACCAAACCGCGAATTGCCGTTTTTGGCCTTAATCCGCATGCCGGCGACAATGGTTTAATTGGAAAAGAAGACAAGGAAATAATTCTTCCGGCAGTAATTCAGGCTAAAAAAGAAGGCATTATGGCATTCGGACCATACCCTGCCGATGGATTTTTTGGATCGGAAGATTACCGGAAGTTTGATGCCATTCTGGCCATGTACCACGACCAGGGTTTGATTCCGTTTAAGCTGGCCTCGTTCGAACGTGGCGTAAATTACACTGCCGGCCTTCCTGCTATCCGCACATCGCCGGCTCACGGTACCGCTTACTCAATTGCCGGAGAAGGCAAAGCATCACCCGAATCGTTCCGCCAGGCTTTGTACCTTGCCATTGATGTTTATAAAAACCGAAGTATTTACAGCGAGATCAGTAAAAATCCGCTGAGAAGATACGACATCAATCCCAACCAGGTTGATGAAAGTGTTGACATTGAAGCATCAGAGGAGGAAGATACAATCTAAAAAAGCTTTGCTATGTACGAATTCATTAGGGGTAACATTGCCGAAATAAGCGCAACGCATGTTGTGGTAGAAACTTCCGGCGTAGGCTACTTTGTTCATATTTCGTTGAACACCTACAGCGCACTAAACGGAAAAAAGGAAGTAAAAGTTTATTTACACCAGGTAGTGCGCGAAGATGCTCATACTTTGTATGGATTTGCCACCACCACCGAACGTGAATTATTTCGCAACCTGATTTCAGTAAACGGAGTTGGAGCCAGCACAGCAAATATGATGCTTTCGTCGTTAAATCCTGATGAGTTAAAAGCCGCAGTAACCACCGAAAATGTGGCGGTATTAAAAGCCGTAAAAGGTATTGGTGCAAAAACGGCTCAACGTATCATAATCGACTTAAAAGATAAACTCGGAAAAATACCCGATTCGGGGCAAATTTTAGCTGTTGCAGACAATACTATCAGGAATGAATCGTTATCTGCATTAGTCATGCTTGGTTTCGCAAAAAAAGATGCAGAAAAGACCGTAACGAAGATACTTCAGGAACAACCTGACGCAAACGTAGAAAGCGTTATAAAACAAGCATTGAAAAGGTTATAGAATTTACCGTTTTCGAAAAAGAAAACCGAACAGGAAGTAGCAACCATTTTTTTTCGAAAAGCCTTTGTTGTAGTAATTTTAATGAAATGACACTTAGCCGAAGTTTACCTAAAATATTCTTCATTCTATTTGTATTTTTTGCCCTTTCAGTTCCTTTCAACGGAGAAGCTCAGGAAGTGCCGGAAATAGATACAACAGGCACATTACCCTTCCCGTTTAAAGACCAGCCGGCTTTTGGCTATACCGATCAGGATTCTGCGAAATTATACCTTAACAAGCCCAGCAACATAAAATACGAAATTGAGTACGACCCGATTACAGGTCAGTACGTGTTTTACGAAAAAGTGGGATCGCTGAATTACCGTTTGCCGCAAAGTATGTCGCTCGACGATTACCTCGAATATGATTTCGACAAATCGATTCAGGATTACTGGCGAATGAGAACACATCAGGAATCGGTTGATGCCCGCGGCGGACTGCTGCCCAAACTTACCATTGGCAGCGAGGCCTTTAACCGTATTTTCGGGGGAAATACCATTAACATTCAGCCGCAGGGTTATGTTGAAGTGAGCTTTGGTTACCAGGTAAATAAAACTGAAAACCCGTCGATTCCCGAACGCTTGCGAAAAGTTCCTACTTTCGATTTCGACGAGAAAATTCAAATGAATGTTACCGGCCAGATCGGTACAAAAATGAACATGCGGGTGAACTACAACACCGAGGCGACTTTTGATTACGAAAACAAAATGAACCTGGAGTACACCGGCGACGAGGATGAAATACTAAAACGCATTGAAGCCGGGAATGTGTCGTTGCCTTTAAACGGCTCGTTAATAACCGGAGCATCGAACCTGTTTGGTGTTAAAGCCGAAATGCAGTTTGGTAAACTCACACTTACCACTTTGTTTTCGCAACACCGCGGCGAATCAAAAACAGTGGAAACCGAAGGAGGCGCACAAGTGGCTACTTTCGATATTTCGGCAGCCAATTACGATGCCAACCGTCACTTTTTCCTGGCACAATATTTCCGGGATCATTACAACGAATGGTTGCAAAGCACGGCAGTTCCGCGTTCGCCCATCACCATCAATAAAGTAGAAGTTTGGGTAACCAACAAATCAAACGATTTCGATGATTCGCGAAACATCCTGGCCTTTCAGGATTTGGCCGAACACAATCCGCACATTTATAACACGATTGCCCAGTTTCAGCAAAATAACGGGCTGCCCTACCCGCAAAATATTTTCCCGAACAACGAAGCCAACGGTCTTTACAACGAAATGAAAACCACCTATAGCGATGTTCGCCAGGTACAAAACATTTCGAGTGTAATGTCTCAGTTTCAGGATAATTTTAAAGGTGGAACCGATTTTGAAAAAATTGAGCAGGCACGAAAACTGAACGATTCGGAATTTACCATCAACAAACAATTGGGATATATTTCGTTAAACAGTGCTTTAAATACCGATGAAGTTTTGGCAGTGGCGTTTAACTTCACCTACAACGGGCAAACTTTTCAGGTGGGTGAATTCTCAACCGACGGTATTGATGCGCCGCAAACGCTTTTTATGAAATTGCTGAAAGGCACCAACTTGTCGCCGGGAAAACCAACCTGGAACCTGATGATGAAAAACATTTATAACCTGAATGCTTATCAGCTAACCAGCGACGATTTTGAGTTGAATGTGGTTTACCAAAACGATTCAACCGGAACCTACATTAATTACCTCCCCGATTCACGCATCGAGGGGCACATCCTTCTTGAGGTTATGCGACTGGACATGCTCAATTCGCAGCTCGATCCTACAAAAGACGGGGTATTCGACTACGTTCAGGGCATTACGGTTAACTCCAACTCGGGGCGTATTATTTTTCCGGTGGTTGAACCTTTTGGCAGTCACTTGGCCGATTCCCTACAAAATCCGTCCGACATCGAGCGATACACGTTTCAAACGCTATACGATTCTACCCAGGTAAAAGCAGAACAGGATGCCGAGCACAATAAATTCAGGCTAACCGGTAGTTATAAAGGTTCGTCAAGTTCCGACATAGCGCTGGGAACTTTAAACCTAACGCAAGGTTCGGTTACCGTTACCGCGGGCGGACAGGTACTTACCGAAAATGTTGATTACACGGTTGACTACACGCTGGGCCGGGTAAAAATTATTAACCAGGCACTTTTGGAAGCCGGAACGCCCATTCAGGTGGCAACCGAAAGCGAGGACCTGTTTACCATGCAGCGCAAAACCCTGATGGGAACACATGCCAACTATGCTTTCTCCGATAATTTTAACATCGGAGCAACCATGTTATGGATGAACGAACGCCCGTTAACCGAAAAAGTGGATTATGGTGAAGACCCTATTTCGAACCTGATTTACGGATTGGATGCCCGCTACAATACCGAAGCGCCTTTTATTACCAAAGCATTAGACGCACTACCGTTTTACAGTACAACCGCCACATCATCAATTGATGTTGAGGCAGAATTTGCGCAACTGGTTCCCGGAAGTTCAAAATCGATTGACGGAGCTGTTTTTATCGATGATTTTGAATCCACAAAAACAGCCATCGATATGCGTACCCGCTCGGCATGGATGCTGGCCAGTACACCTCAGAACCAGGAAAATATGTTCCCCGAAGCCAACCTGAACAACTCGCTCGATTACGGTATGAACCGTGCAAAGTTGGCATGGTACAACATCGATCCGTTGTTTTTGAGAAACAATTCGCTGACACCCGATCACATTAAAAACGACAGAGACTTACAATCGAACCACCTGGTGCGCGAGGTGTTCGAACAAGAGATATTTCCGGAACGTGAATTTACAACCGGCGAGCCAACAAACATTGCCGTTCTCGACCTGGCTTTTTATCCTTCAGAGCGCGGTCCGTATAACTACGACACAGGAAACTCCAGTAATGCAGCAGGTGTAAACCCCGATGGTACTTTACGCGATCCGGAATCACGCTGGGGGGGTATTATGCGCGAAATTCAGACCAGCGACTTTGAAAATGCCAACATCGAGTACATCGAGTTCTGGATGATGGACCCGTTTGTTGATCCGGATGATGACTGGGGGCCACTTGAACCTATGGAAAATGGAGGAGAACTGTATTTCAACCTTGGAGAAATTTCGGAAGATGTATTGAAAGACTCGCGTAAATCGTTTGAAAACGGGTTACCCACAACTGCCGAACCAAGCAATATCGACACCACTATTTGGGGGCGTGTATCAACACAACAATCGCTGGTGAATGCCTTTGACAACACGGTAAGTTCGCGCGAATACCAGGATATTGGTTTTGACGGTTTGAACGATAACGATGAACAGTCTCATTTCCAACAGTACCTACAGGAACTGGAACTAAAAGTGAATAACGAGGTTTACCTGAAAGCATTGGACGATCCATCGTCAGATAACTTCCACTACTTCCGCGGATCGGATTACGACCAGCAGCAATTAAGTATTTTAGCACGTTACAAACAGTACAACGGCCCCGAAGGCAACTCGCCAACTACGGAAATGTCGCCGGAAAGCTATCCTACTTCGGCAACCACACTTCCTGATATTGAAGATATTAACGATGACAACACGCTGAATGAATACGAACGCTATTTTCAATACAAGGTTAGTATTAAAAAAGAGGACATGGTTGTTGGGCAAAATTACATTGTTGATAAAAGAAGCCGGCCGGTTCAGTTAAAAAATGGAAAAACAGGAGAAGCAGCCTGGTATCAGTTTAAAATACCGGTAACACAACCTGATGCAGTAATCGGAGGAATCAACGATTTTAGTTCCATTCGTTTTATGAGAATGTTTTTGCACGGTTTCCAGGATTCTGCCGTTATGCGTTTTGCCACACTCGACCTTGTTCGTGCCGATTGGCGTCGTTACACCGGCGACATTCTGGAAGAAGGTGGAATTCCTTCAACCAATGCGCAATTCGATATTTCAGCCGTAAGTATCGAAGAAAACTCAGGCCGCTCACCGGTGAATTACATTTTACCTCCGGGAGTATCAAGGGTAATCGACCCTGCCAATCCGCAACTGCGTCAGTTAAATGAGCAGTCGATTGAAATGAAAGTAACCGAGCTGGCTCAAGGCGATGCACGTGCGGCATACAAATCGTTGTACATGGATTTCAGAAGGTACAAAACCCTGAAAATGGAAGTACACGCCGAAGAAATTGACGAATATCCACTGGAGGATGACCAACTCTATTTCTTTATTCGCCTGGGATCGGATTACAACTACAACTACTATGAATATGAAGTGCCATTAACGCTTACGCCGGAAGGTATTTACAATGGCGATATTGAAAGCGACCGTTATATTGTTTGGCCCGATCAAAACCGGATTAATATTCCGCTCGAATTGTTTACCAACCTGAAACTGGAACGCAACGATGCCATGCGGGTGGAAGGTTCATCCATTTCGATGCAGGATGAGTATGAAGGTCCGCACAAGGGTTGGAACGATGGTAAAAACCGGGTGAAAGTAAAAGGTAGCCCCAACCTGGGTAATGTAGAGGTAATGATGATGGGCGTTCGCAACAAGCGGGGACAGGTAGATACCGGGCCAAAATCGGTAATTGTTTGGGCCAACGAACTCCGCCTAACCGATTTTGACGATGAAGGGGGCTGGGCCGCTAACGCGCGTGTTTCAACACGTTTGGCCGATTTGGGTAGCGTGGTGGTTGCCGGACGTAAACGTACTGCAGGTTTCGGAAGTATTGATGAAAATATTAACAGCAGAATGATCGACGACCTGGATGAAATTGATGTGTCAGCATCAATCGACTGGGGACGCTTCTTCCCGGAACGGGCCGGTGTTCGAATTCCGATGTACTACGGTTACTCCAACAGTACTGCAACACCAAAATACGACCCGATAAATCCGGATATTGAGTTAAAAGAATCGCTATCGCATGCACGAAACAGCAGCGAGAAAGATTCGATAAAAAATATATCGCAGGATGTGATTGAGCGAAAAAGCCTCAACTTTACCAACGTAAAAGTGGAGCCGCAGCGCCAAAAAGAGAAAACACATTTATGGGATCCGGAAAATTTTGCCGTTACCTATTCGTACAACGAAACTTCGAAAAGAAACATTACAACGGAGTATAACGTGAACAGAACGCACCGTTTTATGTTCTCGTACAACTACAGCAACCGCCCAAAACTGATACAGCCATTCAGCAAAGTTCAGTTGCTGCAAAAAGGGCCTTTAAAATTAATTGGCGACTTTAACTTTTATCCGCTGCCAACACAAATTTCGTATCGTACCGATTTGTATCGAAAGTACCACGAGCGTCAGTCAAGGAATATTACCAATCCGAACCTGATTTTACCGGCTACCTTCGATAAAGATTTTCTTTGGAACCGTTACCTCGATATCCGTTATGACGTAACCCGCTCGTTGAAATTCGATTTCTCATCACGAGGAACTTCACGAATTGATGAACCCGAAGGACGGATTAATAAAAACGACGACGATTACGAATGGAAACGCGACTCGATTCTTACCAACCTGTGGGACCTGGGCCGACCAACCATCTACAACCATAGTTTTAATGCCACTTACCAGGTACCGCTCCGAAGTATTCGTGCATTGAATTTTATGAGCGGAACCGTTCGCTACTCAGGAACTTACGAGTGGGCCGCCGGATCGCTAACCAACGACGACATTAATGTTGGCAATATAATTACCAACTCGCGTAACCTTACGTTAACGGGTAACGCCAATCTCCAAACACTGTTTAACAAGGTGCCTTATTTTAAAGAAGTTGACCAAAAATTCAGAAGAACAGGACGCGGGCGCGGCAGCCTGAACAGCCGGAGTACACGAGGAAGGACGAACCAGCAAAGCGAACCACTGCAACGAAAACAGGAAGAAACGTTTAGCCGAAGTGCACGGTTTACAGCCGACCAGGGCCAACAATTTGCCCACAAGCTAAATACCAAAAAAGTAAGAGTTCTGGTTACCGATGTCGACGGGAAAGCTGTTCCGGGACGAACAACTATTATTGATGCCAATACCATCGAGTTTGTTCCATCGATTGATGTACAACAGGCAATGCTTACCGTTACCGGAAAACGCGGCGATCAGACATTCATAAAAGACATGTTGGATTTAACTACAAGAATGGTAATTGGCGTACGTACCTTCACCGTAAACTACAGCAAAAACGGCGGTACTGTTTTGCCGGGCTTCCTGCCTGAACCAACATTATTTGGAACCGGAAAATTTAGTGGCGATCCGGTATGGGGAACACAAACACCCGATACCAAACTGGCGCCGGGACTTCCATTCCTGTTTGGCTGGCAAGACCGCGATTTTGCAATAGAAGCTGCCGAAAACGGCTGGTTAACCATCGATTCAACATTAAATCAACCGTTCCAGATTATGGAAAACGAGCGAATTAATTTGCGTGCAATCTGGGAACCACTACCCGATTTACGAATTGACATCAATGCCAACCGCTCGATATCGAAAAATATTACTGAGTTTTACAATTACGATACAAACTCCGGCAGTTTTGTTGCCAACAGCTACTCTGAAAGCGGAAACTTTAGTATGTCAACACTTACTTTGGGAACGGCCTTTTTCAAAATAGGAAAAGAAGAAGTAACCAGCTCCGATGCTTTCGAGAACATGAAAGAATACCGCCGCGTAATTGCTCACCGTTTGGCTCAGCAACGCGGAACAAGTGCAGGTTATAATCCATCTGCTCCAAACGAAAATTACCCCGGGTATCCTGATGGTTACGGTCCAAATTCGGTTGAAGTTCTTGTTCCGGCATTTCTGGCAGCTTATCAGAATAAAAGTCCGGAAGATGTTTCGCTGGGCTTGTTCCCGTCATTAAAGTATATCCGCCCGAACTGGAGTATTCGTTACGAAGGAATGGTTTCGCGAATTCCGGGGCTGAATAAAGTAATGCGTTCGTTGAATTTCCAGCACACCTACCGATCAACCTACAACGTTGGATCGTATGCCACCAACCTGAATTTTATTGCTGCCGAAGATGGCTATACCATGGTGCGCGACCTGGCCGACAACTTTGTTCCGGCTTACGATTTTAATACGGTAAGTATTGTTGAAGCTTTCAACCCGCTGATCAATATCGACGTTATGTGGCTAAACGATTTTACTACGCGGGGCGAGATTAAACGCGCACGTAACCTGAACCTGTCGTTATCAAACAACCAGCTTACCGAAATACTGAGCAACGAATATATATTAGGTTTGGGATACCGTTTTACACGAATGGACTTGATTATTAAAACCAAGAATTCGCAACAGGCTTACTCGAACGATCTGAATGTTCGCGCTGATATTTCGTACCGAAAAACTAAAACACTGTTACGCCAGTTAGACGATGACAGCAACCAGATTACAGCCGGACAGGGTAACTTCACCTTAAAAACCTATGCCGATTACCGTTTGAGCGATAAATTTGAAATGCGTGTTTATTACGATCGCATCATTAACGACCCGTTTACCTCGCTTTCGTACCGTACAACCAATGCAAATTTTGGAGTGAGTTTCCGATTCACCCTTGCGAACTAATTGTTAAACCAACTTTATTTAAGAAATAGTTTTTTGAAGCTTCTGCCAACAATATTTTGATATTTCAAAAAAAACATTTTTCTTGCAGAAGATTAAAATTAAAAAATGCAAAAAATAAATACAATATGGCTTCCGTGGTGGGGTCTTCTTACGTAAGTTAGGAGTTAAGAGCCATATTGCTATTTTTAAAGATATGACAGGCCTGCTTCTAACAAAAGCAGGTTTTTTTATGCAAAAAAATTATTATGAGAACAAACAATAACATTTGGTGGTGGCATAGCAACTTTTTACAAATATCGTGAAGAGAGGATATGTCATTGCTTAAACTAAAAGCGGCTCATCGGATTTCACGGTGAGCCGTTTTTAGTTTAAACACCTTGCCTACAGCAACTTTAGAATAAAATTACAAACAAAGAATAAAACAAAAGATACAAAATGGAAAAACTCAATTTTAAACCAGTCGTTCGTAAAATACTTGCCGACACCGTAACTCCGGTAAGCATATATTTACGATTGCGCACACTTTATCCGAAGTCGATATTGCTGGAAAGCTCCGACTACCACGGTGTTGAAAACGCCTATTCGTTTATTGCTTTTAACCCAATTGCCAATTTTAAAGTCACAAACGGCGAAGTTGGTATCGATTTTCCCGGCCGGGAAAAAGAAAAGTTCACGCTTTCGCCCGAAAGGAAGTTGCACGATGAACTCGACAACTTCTTCAAAACATTTAATGTTGATTCGGAAAAAATTGAATTGCCGGCCAACGGTTTATTTGGCTACCTGAATTTCGATGCCATTCAACATTTCGAAAGCATCCGTTTTTCATCGCCAAAGCCACAGGAATACCAAACGCCGGAAGTACACTACAGCTTTTATAAATATGTAGTGGCCATCGATCACCACAAAAACCAAATTCACATTGTTGAAAACCTGTTGGAAGGCGAAGAGTCGCAAATGGATTACGTTCATCATTTATTGGTGAACCTCAACTTCTCAACAGCACGTTTCGATGTACGGGGCGAAGAAAAATCCAACATCACCGACGAAGAATACATGCACATGGTAACCAAAGGGAAAGAGCACTGTTACCGCGGCGATGTCTTCCAAATCGTTTTAAGCCGCCAGTTCTCGCAGGAATTTGTTGGCGACGATTTTAATGTTTACCGGGCACTTCGGTCGATAAATCCATCGCCTTACCTGTTTTATTTCGACTACGGAACGTACAGTATTTTCGGATCAAGTCCGGAAGCTGAAATCAGAATAAAAGATAACAAAGCCTACATTCACCCCATTGCCGGAACCTTTAAACGTACGGGAAACGACGATCAGGATCGTGAGTTGGCAGAGAAGCTGAGCAAAGATCCAAAAGAGAATGCCGAGCATGTAATGTTGGTAGATCTTGCCCGAAACGACCTGAGCCGAAATGCCGATAATGTAATTGTTGAAACTTACCGCGAAGTTCAGTTTTTCTCGCACGTTATCCACCTGGTTTCGCAGGTTTCGGGAGAAATTACCGACGACACCAACCTGATAAAAGTATTGGGTGAAACCTTTCCGGCCGGAACACTTTCGGGTGCGCCCAAGTATAAGGCCATGGAACTGATCGACAAATACGAAAACCAAAACCGTGGTTACTATGGAGGTTGTATTGGCTACCTGGGTTTCGACAATTCGGTGAACCATGCGATTATGATCCGCTCGTTTTTGAGTAAAGACAAAAAACTGTTTTACCAGGCCGGTGCCGGAATTGTTGCCGACTCGCAGGAAGAAAGCGAACTGCAGGAAGTGAATAACAAACTGGCTGCCTTAAAAAAGGCTATTGAAATGGCTAAAGGAATTAATTAAAAAAGCCTCCCCTAACCCCTCCGAAGGAGGGGAACAGGAAAACAAAAAAATTAAAAGCAAAATAAAATGGTACAAAAACAATACAAACAAGAGCCTGCTTCAATCTCCTCCCCTGCGGGGAGGCCGGGAGGGGCCAAAATAGTAGTTATCGATAATTACGACTCATTTACCTACAACCTGGTACATGCTATAAAAAAGATTTCGGGCCAGCCGGTTGATGTGTTTCGCAACGATCAGATTGCATTGGAAGAGATTGACCAGTACGATAAAATCGTTCTTTCTCCGGGTCCGGGAATTCCTGAAGAAGCAGGCCTTTTGCTCGATATTATTAAAGCCTACGCCCCTAAAAAAAGTATGCTGGGCGTTTGCCTGGGGCACCAGGCCATTGGCGAAGCTTTTGCCGGGAAACTACACAATATGAACCGCGTTTTACATGGTATAGCCACGCCCATAAAACAAACCGGTATCAAATCGCAGCTATTTGAAGGATTGCCTGAATCGTTCGATGTGGGTCGCTATCACTCGTGGATCGTACAAGACGAGCAACTACCCGAATGTTTTGAAGTAACCAGTTACGACGCAGACGGCCTGGTAATGTCGATGCAGCACAAAGAATACGATGTGCAAAGTGTACAATTTCACCCCGAATCGGTACTGACTCCATTGGGCGAAAAAATGATCGAAAACTGGTTGAATTCAGATAATAGAACAAAACAGTGAGATAATGAGATCAGACAAAAAAAGCCACATAACTAACTGACTCAATACTCATTACTAAAATCTCAATACTAATTACTTAGATATGAAACGAGCATAATAAAAAGTCTCTTAATACACAGGCGAATGACTATGCGAGTTACATGAGTCTCCATTAGAAATAAACAATTATAGACGAATGAAAGAAACATTACAATACCTTTTTGAAGGAAACACCCTCACCCGCGAAGAAGCAAAAACAGCCTTAACCGGCGTTGGAAAAGGACAGTATTCGGAAGCTGAATTTGCTGCATTTTTAAGTGTGTTTATAATGCGGCCAATAAAGTCGGAAGAATTAGGTGGATTTCGCGATGCGATGGTAGAACTCAGCAAGAAAATTGATTTATCAGCCTACAATGCAATTGATATTGTAGGTACCGGCGGCGATGGAAAAAACACCTTTAACATCTCCACCTTAGCCTGTTTTGTAGTTGCAGGTGCCGGCGTAAATGTAACCAAACACGGCAATTATGCAGCCACCTCAACCAGCGGCTCATCAAACGTTTTGGAATTTCTCGGCTACGAGTTCAGCAACAACACCGACAAATTAAAAAACGATTTGGAAAAAGGCCGTTTTTGCTTTTTACACGCGCCTCTGTTTCACCCGGCAATGAAACACATTGCTCCGGTACGCAGAGCCTTAAAAGTGCCAACTTTCTTTAACATCCTTGGCCCCATGGCCAATCCTGCAGTTCCCCGGTACCAGGTGCTGGGTGTTAACAACAACGAAAATTTCGAACATTATAAAAATGTCTATCGCACGCTAAATGTTAACTTCGCCATTTTAAACAGTGTTGATGGATACGACGAAATTTCGCTGACTGCCGACACGCACCTGGCCACAAAATCGGAGGATAAACTGCTGTCGCCAGCAGAATTTGGAATGCCACAGATTGCTCCTGAAAAACTTTTTGGTGGCAATTCGGTAGAAGATGCCGCTAAAATATTCATCGATGTATTGAAAGGCAATGGTACTGCCGAACAAACCAATGTTGTTCTGGCCAACGCAGCCATTAGCCTGCAGGTTGTTTTTCCTGACAAACCGTTGACCGAATGTGTTGAAATGGCACGCGAATCTTTACTTGGCGGAAAAGCATTAAAGATGCTGGAAGCAGTAACTAACAAGTCTTTTTAAGGCAGAGAAAATAAAAGACAATGAATATTCTTGATAAAATAGTAGCAACAAAAAAACAAGAGGTAGCCGCCCAGAAAAAGGTGGTTACCATTGAGAAGCTGGAGAAATATCCAGGATTTGCGCGGAAATGTAATTCGCTAAAGGAAAATCTGCTGAAAGATGATGCTTCGGGAATTATTGCCGAATTCAAGCAAAAATCGCCGTCAAAAGGCGAAATCAATTTTTCGGTAAAAGTGGAAGACGTTACCACCGCTTATAATGCTGCGGGCGCTTCATGTCTTTCGGTATTAACCGATTTTGAATACTTTGGCGGAACATTAGCCAACCTTGCAAAAGCACGGGAAGCCAATCCCGATATCCCGATTCTGCGAAAAGATTTTATAATCGACACCTACCAGATAGTGGAAGCCAAAGCTTTTGGAGCAGATGTAATTCTTTTAATTGCCGCCTGTCTTTCAAAAGAAAAGGCACTGGAACTGGCACAAAAAGCCAAAGCGCTGGGGCTGGAGGTGTTGATGGAAATCCACAATGCCGAAGAGCTGGAGATTGTAAACGACTTTGTTGATGTGGTTGGCGTAAACAACCGCAACCTGAAAACTTTTGAGGTAAACGTTGAAACATCAGTAGAACTGTCGAAACTTATTCCGGCCAAATTTGTAAAAATATCGGAAAGCGGTTTGGCTGGTGCTTCAGAAATAAAGTATCTGAAAGAGCATGGTTTTAAAGGTTTCTTAATTGGTGAGACTTTTATGAAAACTGACGACCCGGGTGCTGCTTGTAAAAAACTGATTGAGGAGCTTAGAGATTAACAATCACCCCCACAGCCCCCTCAAGGGGGCAATTCTCCCCTTGAGGGGATTAAAGGGGTGAAACATAACAAGTGAAGAGATGACAAAAAATCTAAAAATAAAAGTATGCGGGATGAAATCCACGCAAAACCGCGAACAGGTGGAAGCGCTTGGAGTCGACATGTTGGGCTATATTTTTTACGGCCCTTCAAAACGATTTGTTGGCGATTCGCCCGATGCCGGACTCTTTCAATCTGACAAAGCCAAAGTGGGTGTTTTTGTAAACGAGAATGCATTTGAAATTCTGGGCTTGGCAAAGAACTTTGATTTCGAGTACATTCAGTTGCATGGCAAAGAAAATCCCAAAACCTGCGGAATATTAAAAAGTCAGGGTTTAAATATTATAAAGGCCTTTGCGATGGATGATGATTTTAAATTTTCAAGCACTGCGGCTTTTGAGGGCATCGTTGATTATTTTTTATTCGACACCAAAACAAAAGAGCATGGTGGTTCGGGTAAAAAATTCAACTGGCACCTACTCGAAAACTACAAAGGAAACACGCCCTTCTTTCTGAGTGGAGGAATTGGCCCTGACGATGCAGCAGAGATAAAAAAACTTAATCATCCGATGCTGGCGGGAGTAGATCTGAACAGTGGTTTTGAAGATGAACCCGGATTAAAAAACATTGAAAAACTGAGAAAATTTATAGCTGAGTTAAAAAAATAAAGTGCGGAATCTGATCATGTCGAAAGAAGAAACAAATCTTCCGGCTTCGATCTTCCGACTTCTAACTTTAATCACATGAAGTATCAAGTAAACGAAAAAGGATATTACGGCGAATTTGGCGGGGCATGGATTCCCGAAATGATGTTCACCAATGTTGATGAACTCAAGCGCCGTTACCTGGAAATTATAGAATCAGATTCGTTCAGGAAAGAATTTGATCAGCTGTTAAAAGATTATGTGGGACGCCCGTCGCCGCTGTATTATGCCAGCCGCCTTTCGGAGCATTACGGCAGTAAAATCTACCTGAAAAGGGAAGATCTGAATCACACCGGTTCGCACAAACTGAACAATACCATCGGGCAAATTCTGTTGGCACAACAGCTGGGGAAAACCCGCATTATTGCCGAAACTGGTGCCGGCCAGCACGGTGTGGCAACTGCAACGGTTTGTGCGCTGAAAGGAATAAAGTGTATCGTTTATATGGGAGCATTGGATGTTTCGCGCCAGGCACCCAACGTAAAAAAAATGAAAATGCTTGGTGCCGAAGTAATTCCGGTACACAGCGGAAACAAAACACTAAAAGACGCCACCAACGAGGCAATGCGCGACTGGATCAATAATCCGGAAGATACGCATTACATTATCGGCTCGGTAGTTGGGCCACATCCCTACCCCGATATGGTTGCTCGCTTTCAATCGGTTATAAGTGCCGAAATGAAAAAGCAATTGCTGGAACAAACTGGTTCAGAATTCCCGACACGCATTTTGGCGTGTGTGGGCGGAGGAAGTAACGCCGCCGGAGCATTCTATCACTATCTTGATGATGAGCAGGTGGAACTGATAGGCGTTGAAGCTGCCGGGAAAGGTATTGCCACAGACGAAACAGCAGCTACACTTGCTGTCGGTTCGCCGGGAGTACTGCATTCAAGCAGAACCATGTTAATGCAAAATAATGACGGCCAGATTACTGAACCGTACTCCATTTCGGCAGGACTGGATTACCCGGGAATCGGGCCATTGCATGCGCACCTTTTCAAAACAGGTCGTGCGAAATTTTTGGCTGCCACCGATGAAGAGGTATTAAAAGCTGTGCTGTTACTTACGCAAAAGGAAGGCATCATTCCGGCACTGGAATCCGCTCATGCACTTGCGGCGCTTGATAAAATTAAAATGAATCCCGACGATGTGAATGTAATTAACCTTTCGGGGAGCGGAAATAAGGATATGGAGACTTACCTGAATTATTTTGGATATTAACGAGCAAAGAGCATGGAGCACAGCGCGCAGCGTTTTAGTGCTTCGGGCTTTGAGCTTCCAACAAAAAACGAAATGAACAACAGAATCAATCAACTTTTCGAAAGAAAAAAAGAAAACATACTCTCGGTATATTTTACTGCCGGGTTCCCCAACCTGAACGATACCGTTGAAATTATTCAGCAGTTGGAAAAAAATGGTGTCGATCTCATCGAAATTGGTATGCCTTTTTCGGATCCAACGGCTGACGGGCCAACCATTCAACGCACCAGCGAAATTGCCTTAAAAAACGGCATGTCGATTAAAGTACTTTTCGATCAATTAAAAACCATTCGTGAATCGGTTTCTATACCGCTGGTTTTAATGGGCTACCTGAATCCGGTTTATCAATACGGTGTGGAGAAATTCTGCCAAAAGTGCAACGAAATTGGGATTGATGGCACGATTCTTCCCGACCTTCCACTGGATGAGTTTGAAGCAGAATACAAAACAATTTTCGAGCAAAACAACCTGCACAATATTTTGCTGATTACGCCGCAAACATCGGAAGCACGCATTCGCCAGATTGACGCTGTCAGCAAAGGATTTATTTACATGGTTTCATCGTCGTCGACAACAGGAGCCGGCAAAAAAGTGGAAGATTTCCATGCCGACTATTTTGAGCGTATTCAGCATATGAACCTCAAAAATCCACGCCTCATCGGTTTTGGAATTTCCGACAATGCCACCTTTACCAATGCCTGTAAGTATGCCAGCGGAGCCATTATCGGAAGTGCATTTGTAAGTTCGTTCAGCGAGGAGCTGGAAATTGCCGATTCGGTTGCACAATTTGTAAAAAACATGCTAATACCAAATTGACCACAAATTGGTATAAAAACTGACTAATGTGAACACGCTAAAAGTTTAACAAAAACAAATGTTTTGAAACATGACTTGAGTAGAACCGATCTAAATAACACCTATTCAGCATGATAGAAAAAAGCTACGAAAACAGACACGTTAATTAGTGTTAAAGCATATTCTTCAGCATACTTTAATTCAATTTTGAATGTTATTTTTAGTAGCGAACAATAAAAGAATAAGCCATGTTAGAATACGCAAAAGTAATTCTACCCAAAGTTAGTTTTAGCAGAGAATTGTTCAGTAAAGAGTTAGCCAAATGCATTAACTGGGTAGAGCCCGATCAGTTGCAGAACTTACGCAACTGGTGTTATGAAAATTTTAAAGAAATGTATCCCGATGTACTGGCAGACGCATTTGCCGGCATCGCGGCTTGAAAGTATTAACCGGGCGGGATTTTTATCCCGCCTTTTTTATGCTTGAAAGTATAGAAGTACTGTAGACAAATTCTTTTTTTCTCTACCACTCACCCTTCTATGTTGTAATCCAAATTTTATTTTTAGCATTTTGCTCATTATTAGCTATTTGTATTTCTTCAAAATAATACCTTCGGGCAATACAGAGCCAGCAGGTTTTCCTCTCCTGGTTAAATCCTTAGC
>NZ_FOHT01000032.1:0-64248 GCF_900111425.1 Draconibacterium orientale
GCTAAGGATTTAACCAGGAGAGGAAAACCTGCTGGCTCTGTATTGCCCGAAGGTATTATTTTGAAGAAATACAAATAGCTAATAATGAGCAAAATGCTAAAAATAAAATTTGGATTACAACATAGAAGGGTGAGGGGTAATGCATATCTTATACTGTTGCCCGAATTACAATGGTTAATGCCGATACTACAACGCCGGAGTGTTCTGAATGAAATGAAAAAATGCGACACTTTGTTGTTAAATCGGTATAATTTTACTGAATTTCATGTAGCTCGTACAAATAAGTAATCCACCGTATTTTTAAACTAATCCTTTAAAATATCAAATCCCCCAGGTTTTAGAACTGATCCCATAAAGATTAACGTCAATTTGTTTTACATCTAATTCACCTAAAATAAAAAAGGAGTTGCAATTTCTTGCAACTCCTTTTTTCCAAGTGAACCTGAAGGGACTCGAACCCCTAACCTCCTGATCCGTAGTCAGGTGCTCTATCCAATTAAGCTACAGGTCCAGAACGTTTTTGCTTTTAAAGCGGTGCAAATATAGCGCTTATTTGTATAAATACAAATCTGTGCAGAAATTTTATTGAAATAAATTACAATTCATTTTCGCCTGCTTTTCTGCCGAAGCATTCAACCGCCTAACAGCAAAATAATTACGCGTATTTTTCCATTTTATCTTCAATGGCCACATTTTTTTCAAAATTTACCTGAAGCTTCATATTGGTGATCATTCGTTGTGTTCCTGCTTCGCCACAGGCCTCATGAATTCGCTCCAGCAACGCCGGAAATTCATTAAATTCACACTCTACTACTGTTTCAAACGGGCACACCTGGTAACGGTATCCCGATTTCTGAATGGTTTCAATTGCTTTGTCAACCAACTCGTATTTTATTTTTCCGTCGGCTTCAGGAAGCACCTGAATTGCCACATTTATCTTATTCGTTTTCCAACTCATTGTTATTCTTATTTTCCTTTTGATGAATTAATTGTATAATCTCGCTACGCGACAAAATCTTAACATTGGTAATTACCATATCTTCGCGTAAAAAACCACCGTACTGATTGCACTCGTTGATTACATTCTGAAATGTATCTTTGATTTCGGCGGTAATCGGCAACATTACCAGAGCCGATGAAAAACCTTCCATAAAGTCCATCGATTCAAATACACCTTCCTGCTTGTTAAGCTCGAATATTAACTCATCTTTAAGAAGCTTTTGTTGCGTTTCTGTTAACATTTCGTTTTCGTTAACCGAAAGAAACACCACAAAATACCGCAGTTTTTTGCCTTTTCCGCCCAGCCCGGTCGATATAAACACCTGTTGCTCATCGAGTAACGAACTATGCATCAGCATCCTGCTCTCCTGCAAAGCAAGCGTTCCCCATTGCTTCAGGTCGCCCTCAGTCTCTTCAACAAACTTCTCAAGCGTACGGTATGCTTTCACATCGTCGTACACCGCTATAGCTGTAAGTATCTCCTTTTTGCGTTCTTCGTCAACGTCCTTGTCAAAAAGTTCTTCTCTCGCCTCAAAACATTCTTCCGATGTGTCCCTGTCCTTCAATAGTCGGGCAAATTCAAAGTATTCCATCTGAATGCCAACATCTATCTGTTCCTCCAGAATACTAAAGTTTTCGGGCAAATCGTCCAATGCTTTCTGAATATTATTATAAAATTTATCTTCCTCCATTTAACCTCCTTCGTTCGAACAAAAGTAGTGACTTGTTGTAACTATGTAAAGAACAAATATATTTTATTTTTTATCATCGGAATTTAAATATATTTGTAGGCTTATTTTTATTTAATTTAAATACAGAAAGCAGGGGGAGAGTGAAATTAAGCGAAGCAAGAAATAATGAGCCGGTGGTAATCACCAAAGTTTTAGGTCATGGTTCGTTCCGGAAGAGGATTACTGAAATGGGATTTATCCGTGGCAACGAAGTTCGGGCCATTAAAAATTCTCCGTTTAAAGGTCCCAGTGAATACAAAATTCTGAACTATAATATTACGCTACGGAAATCGGAAGCCGATCGGATTGAGGTTATTCCAGCCTCCGAGTTCAAAAAAACATCAACCAACAATTTCGAAGGTACCATCGACAGGAACATAGATCTTATCGACAATTCGGTGCGTACCAAAACAATCAATATTGCATTGGTAGGCAACCCCAATTGCGGAAAAACCACGTTGTTTAATTTTATTTCCGGCTCGAAAGAAAAAGTTGGCAATTACAGCGGCGTAACGGTTGACATTCATAAAGCCACTTTTAAAAACGGCGATTATACGTTCAACTTTTACGACCTGCCCGGCACCTACAGTTTAACAGCCTATTCAAAAGAAGAAATATTTGTAAGGAAGTTTATCTACGAACAAACGCCTGACATTGTAATTAATGTACTTGATTCGACCAACCTGGAACGAAGCCTGTTTCTTACTACACAATTGATCGACATGGATTTGCGGGTTATTATGGCCCTGAATATGTTCGACGAGCTGGAAAAGAACAAGCTAAAACTGGACAAGGAAGAGTTATCGAAACTGGTTGGAATTCCGCTTATCCCCACGGTTAGTTCAAAAGGATTAGGGCTTGATTCGTTAATTGAAAAAGTTATCGAAGTTTTTGAGGGCCGCGACAACTTTTCGCGCCATATCCATATCAATTACGGAAAGGAACTAGAACAGTCGATACGCACCATTCGTCAGAAAATTAAAGAAGACAAACCGATTACCGATAAGATTTCATCGCGTTTTCTGGCCATTAAACTGATTGAAAAAGACAACCAGGTAATCGAACTGCTTTCGAAATACTCCAATTTCGACGAAATACAAGAAGTTACCCTGAAAGAAATAAAGAAAATAGAACAATTGGAAAACGACGATAGCGAAACGGTTATTGCCAATGCCAAGTACAGTTTTATTGCCGGTGCTTTACGCGAAACTTACAGCAACAAACAAAAGGAAAAGAAAACGCAATCGGAAAAAATTGATAGTGTGCTAACGAACCGCTACCTGGGATTTCCGATTTTTACGGCACTTTTGTTTTTTATCTTCTGGACTACTTTTAAACTGGGAGCTTACCCCATGGACTGGATTGATGCCGGAGTAGTGGCATTGGGCAATTTTGTGGGCAACATAATCCCCGATGGAATGCTGAACGACCTGTTGGTTGACGGAATTATTGGTGGCGCCGGAAGTGTAGTGATATTTTTGCCCAACATCCTGATTCTGTTCTTTTTTATATCCTTGCTCGAAGGCTCGGGATACATGGCTCGTGCTGCTTTTATTATGGATAATATTATGCACCGCTTTGGCTTGCACGGCCGTTCATTTATACCAATGATTATGGGATTTGGATGCAATGTCCCGGCCATTCTGGCAACACGGTCCATGCGAAATCGTGGCGACCGCATTCTTACCATGCTTATCATTCCGTTTATGTCGTGCAGTGCACGGCTACCGGTTTACATACTTATTATTTCGGCCTTTTTCCAGAAATACGAGGCATGGGTTTTAATAGGAATTTATGCCGTTGGAATTCTCTTTGCGTTTATTACAGCGCAGGTGCTCAACAAAACGGTTTTTAAGAATAAAGAAACACCGTTTGTAATGGAGCTCCCCACCTATCGGCTGCCAACATTCCGAAATGTGGTGTACCATATGTGGGACAAAACGCAACATTACCTGAAAAAAATCGGGACCATTATTTTGTTGGGAGTAATTATTATTTGGGCACTGGAGTATTTCCCGCGAAAAACAAAGAATACAGCCGGTTTTGAACAACAAATTGAGCAGATAATAAATTCGGAAATACCGGAAACGCAAAAAGAAGAACGCATAGCAGAAGTAAATCATGCCATGGAATCCGATCGTTTGATCAACTCTTATATCGGGCGAACAGGCAAATTTATTCAACCAATAATGAGTCCGCTTGGTTTCGACTGGAAAATGAGTATTGCCATTGTCGCCGGTCTGCCGGCAAAAGAAATTGTAGTGAGTACCATGGGAGTTCTTTACCAAACACAAGATGGCGAAACGACCATCAACCTGCAACAAAAATTACAAAACGAAGTTCACCAGATAGGAAAGCATAAAGGACAGGCTGTATTTACCACACCTGCCGCACTGGCATTTATTATTTTTATTCTGTTGTATTTCCCATGTATTGGGGTTGTGGCAACCATTAAAAACGAATCAGGTTCGTGGAAATGGGCAGCCTTCTCGGTATTTTACACCACCGCACTGGCATGGATAGCAGCGTTTGTAACCTACAATATCGGAATGTTATTCATGTAATATGATCCAGGAAATTCTGACATACCTGATTATTGCTGCTGCCGTTTTTTGGGCAGGATTAAAAATGTACCGTCGTTTTTTTAAACCGGCAAAAAAAACGAAAACAACCGATTTTAAAAAGGATAAAATTACCATGGTACACAACTGCTCCGACTGCGCTGCGGGCGACTGTGCTTTGCGCGACTTACCACGAAAGGTTATTGAAAAGAATATTGAAGAGTGCAACGACAACGTCGTGCGCTCATCACAATGATTTTAATCCTGAAATAATTTCTTTTGGATTTTCGGCACTAAAAACAAAACTTCCGGCAACAAGCACATCGGCTCCTTTATCGAGCAGCTTTTTGCCTGTTTCGTAGTTTACGCCACCATCAATTTCAATCTTACAATCCGAGTTTGCGTCATCAATCATTTTACGCAATTGTGCCACCTTCCTGTAAGTATTTTCAATGAATTTCTGCCCACCAAAACCCGGATTTACCGACATCAGCAACACCATGTCCAGCTCGCCGATAATATCCTCTAAAACGGCTACCGGCGTATGTGGATTTAAACAAACGCTGGCACTGGCACCAAACGATTTTATTAACTGAACCGTACGGTGTAAATGACGACAAGCCTCGTAATGCACCGTAATAATTGATGCGCCTGCCTCAACAAAAGGCTCGATGAATTTATCCGGATCAACAATCATCAAATGCACATCGAGCGGTTTTTGGGCAATTTTATTTACATGTTCTATTACAGGAATTCCGAATGAAATATTCGGCACAAACACGCCATCCATCACATCAAAATGAATATAATCAGCCTCACTTTGATTGATCATCTCGATATCTTTTCCAAGATTGTTAAAGTCAGCTGACAGAATGGAGGGTGCTATCAAAGCTCTCATAAATGTAGTTTATTTACCCAGGTATGATTTTAGCAACCTGTTTCGGTATTGATTTTTTAGTTTTTTAATTGCTTTTTCTTTAATCTGTCGAACGCGCTCACGTGTTAATCCAAAAACATCACCAATTTCTTCCAGCGTATGTGGTTGATATCCTTTCAACCCGAAGTAATACCGCAGAATTTCAGCCTCACGTTCTCCAAGTGTAGACAATGATCGTTCAATTTCTTTACGAAGTGAATTATCCATCAGCTCGCCGTCAGGATCCGGTGAATCTTCGTTTAGCATTACATCGTACAAACTATTTGCCTCCTCTTCACGAAGCGGCGCATCCATTGATACATGAGTGCTTGAAAAATTCATAGAATCCTCAATCAAATCCGGTTTTGATTCCATTAACTCGGCAACTTCGTCAACGGTAGGTTCGCGCTGGAATTCCTGTTCCAGCTTGTTAAATGCTTTGTTGATTTTGTTAATCGAGCCAATTTTGTTTAAAGGCAAACGCACAATTCTCGATTGCTCGGCCAAGGCCTGAAGAATTGATTGGCGGATCCACCAAACAGCATACGAAATAAATTTAAATCCGCGGGTTTCATCAAATCGCTCCGCAGCTTTTATCAATCCTAAATTTCCTTCGTTAATCAGGTCGGGCAGACTTAGCCCCTGGTTTTGGTATTGTTTCGAAACCGAAACTACAAACCTCAGGTTTGCTTTTATCAGCGTTTCCAAAGCTTCACGGTCACCTTTTTTTATGCGTTTGGCCAACTCCACTTCTTTTTCGGCCGACAACAACTCTACCTTTCCAATTTCGTGCAGATACTTGTCCAGCGAGAGGGTGTCGCGGTTAGTAACCTGTTTGGTAATTTTTAGTTGTCTCATATATTAATCTTGTTAACATTAACTTTCTTTAGAGCATAGTACTCTTTTAACTTATATTACTTCATGGGGCTAAAAGTAATACGCTAAATTTAATAATTTATCCATAATATCTATAATCACACTAAAAAAACATCAAAATTGGTTAACAGTTCATTTTGGTCCCTTCTAATGCTAGCGATTTAAAAGATAAGTCTTAAAATCTTCGAATGAACAAGTCATTTGTTCATTTTTTTTCTCACCTTTCATGAAAACAGCAAGCTTTTCCGGCAATTCTACTTTGCCTTTTCCAATCACTTTCTCTACCGTTTCGGTGAACTTTACCGGATGTGCGGTTTCCAAAAAAACACCAATTTCGTTTTCCGATAAATACTCGCTTAACGACTGGCATCCACAAGCCCCGTGTGGGTCGCATAAATAGTTGCGCTCGTTGTACACTTTTAAAATCACCTCTCTGATTTCTTCATCAGAATAGCGGTAACCTTTAATCTTTTCGGCAATCAAGAAGTGCTCGTTTTTGTACAAATCGAGAATACGGGCAAAGTTACTCGGTGCCCCAACATCCATAGCGTTGGCAATGGTTTCAACCGATGGGCGTGGTTTGTATTCTCCGCTTTTGAGGTACTGAAAAACCACATCGTTTTCGTTGTTGGCGGCAATAAACTGTTTTACCGGCAATCCCATTTCTGATGCGATCAATCCCGCGGTCAGGTTTCCAAAGTTCCCGCTGGGCACTGAAACTACTAACTCTTTATTATCTAATTTTCCGGCTTCTTTCAGACGGGCATAGGCATTAAAATAATAAAACGCCTGCGGAAGAAAACGGGCAACATTTATAGAGTTTGCCGATGTTAACACCAGTTTTCTATTCAGCTCCTCGTCGAGGAAAGCCGTTTTTACCAAATGCTGACAATCGTCAAAAGTTCCGTCAATTTCCAGCGCTGTAATGTTCTGCCCCAATGTTGTAAACTGCGATTCCTGAATATCGCTTACTTTTCCTTTCGGATAAAGCACATACACATGAATGCCCTCAACGCCCAGAAAACCATTGGCTACAGCACTTCCGGTATCGCCCGATGTGGCCACCAATACGTTTACCAGCTTCTCTTGTTTTCCCAAAAAATGATTGAGCAAACGCGCCATAAAACGTGCACCAACATCTTTAAACGCCAGCGTTGGCCCATGAAACAGCTCCAGCGAATAAATAGAATCGGTAACCTTTATAACCGGACAATCAAATTGCAAGGTATCGTAAACGATCTCCTTCAATTTTGTATCTTCAATATCTTCGCCAAAGAATTTCTTTGCTACTTCAAAGGCGATTTCCTGAAACGACAAATTTTGGATTTCGTCAAAAAAAGCAGGATCGAATTTTTCAATTCGCTCGGGCATAAACAATCCGTTATCGGCCGCCAATCCTTTTACAACTGCTTCTTTCAAAGAAACATCAGAAGTATTTTTATTTGTACTATAATATTGCATTGCAAGAACAAAAATAGAATTTTGAGATGAAGTCAAGATTCTCCACACTATCAAAATATGACAGATATCATAAATTTAACACCGCTTGATCCCCGGATGGAATCTATTTCAAAAATGCACGAATAAATTCATCGCCTTGCAAAGTTCCAAAAACGCCGTTGCGTGGATCGAACTCATCGTAAACTTCCACCGCATCGGCTTCTGCCCCCGGTTTATAAATGGTAAACGGAACGGCATCGCGGGTATGCGTTTTTAGGGCACACGGCGTTGGATGATCGGGCAAAATAGCAATTGCCACATCCTCTTCCATTTTAGTCGTTTCTTCCAGAATGTATTTTACCACACGCTGATCGAGGTATTCTATGGTTTTTGTTTTCAGCTCCACATCGCCTTCATGTCCGGCTTCGTCACTGGCTTCGATGTGCAGATATACAAAATCGTTTTCTTTCAATGCGTCAATTGCGGCCTGTGCTTTTCCTTCGTAATTGGTATCGTACAAACCGGTTGCACCCTCAACATGAATCACTTTCATTCCGGCATAAACACCAATTCCGTGAATGAGATCAACCGCCGAAATCACCGCCGAATTCTCAACACCAAATAGTTCCTTTAATGTTGGCATAGCCGGCTTGTAGCCCGGCGACCAGGGCCAAACAGAGTTACCCGGATCTTTCCCGGCTGCTCTACGCTTCTGGTTTACCGGATGATCTTTTAATAATTCCTGTGATTTTAAAATCAGATCGGTAACTAAATCAGCTGTTTTTCGTGCTGCTTCAGTTTTGGCTTTTGGCAAACAACCGGCAAATGGAGTTCCGGGCACATCGTGCGGTGGTGTGCAGGCAAAATCTTTTACCCCACCTTTAATCACCAATAAATGACGATACGAAACGCCTGGGTAGAATTTAATTTTATCCGTTCCGAGTTTCTCGTCCAAAAAACGGATCAGTTCTTCGGCTTCTTCATTTGAAATGTGTCCGGCCGAGTGGTTTTTAATTTTCTCATCTTCCACACAAATCAGGTTGCAACGCATACCCAAATCTCCGGGTTGCAATTCAACACCCATACTGGCCGCTTCCAACACTCCCCTGCCTTCAAAAACCTTTTCAACATCGTAGCCCAATACGGCCATATTGGCAATTTCGCTGCCCGGATGCATACTTTCGGGTACGGTTTTTAATAAGCCCGACTGGCCGTTTTTTGCCAGCCAATCGATATGTGGTTTATTTGCCATTTGCAGCGGAGTTTTCCCGCCATAGGCAGCGAGTGGCTCGTCGGACATGCCATCGCCAAGGATTATAATATGCTTCATGTTGTTCAGAAAATATAAGGAAGACCAGTGCACGGTGACAGCAGTAGGCAACCGGTCTTCAACGTTTTTTTGCACTGTTTATTTATAAGTATGTTTTTAGCAGCAACTTTGTTCTAAATATTCGACACTTTTATTAAATCGGCAAATACACCGGCAGCGGTTACCGAAGCACCGGCACCATAGCCTTTTATCAGCATCGGAAATTCGTGATAACGTTCGGTGGTGTACATTACCAGGTTATTGCTTCCTTCCAGGTCGTAAAACGGATGCGTAGCATCTACTTCCTGCAAACCGGCTTCGGCTTTACCGTTCTCGAACTTCGCCACAAAACGCCATTTCTTATTTTCGGCTTCCAGGCGCTGACGCTCGGTTTCAAATCTGGCATCCAACTTTGGAACACCGGCCCAAAATTCTTCAAGCGTACCGGCAAATAATTCTTCGGGTACAAATCGGTTGATCGAAATATCCTCCATTTCAATACGATAACCCGACTCGCGCGCAAGAATCAGAATTTTACGGGCTACGTCAACACCACTTAAATCCACACGCGGATCGGGCTCTGAATAACCTTCTTCCTTCGCCATTTTTATGGTTTTGCTCAATGGGATTTCAGCTGAAATGGTATTAAAAATATAGTTGAGCGTGCCGGAAAGAACGGCTTCAATCCGTAATACTTTATCTCCCGAATTTACCAAATCGTTCAGCGTATTGATAATTGGCAAACCTGCGCCAACATTGGTTTCGAAAAGAAATTTAATCCCTTTCTTTTTGGCGATTTTTTTCAGTTCGGCATAATTATCGTATTCCGATGATGCGGCTACTTTATTGGCCGTAACAATGGAAACGTTCGAGCTTAAAATTTCTTTGTAAAGATCCGCAACCGCGTCGTTGGCCGTACAATCCACAAACACTGAATTGTAAATATTCATTTCCTTAATCCCATCAACAAAACCCTGCAACGACGATGTTTTTTCCGAAGCATCCAACTGCTCTTTAAAGGATTCGATTTCGATTCCATCGCGGTTAAAGAGCATTTTTTTTGAGTTGGCAATCCCGGTTAACTTTAAGCGTAAATGGTTTTCTTTTAACAGGCGCTGCTGTTGTTGTTTGATCTGCTTAAGCAGGTTTCCTCCAACGGTTCCGATTCCCATCAGGAAAATATTCAGCTCCACATTCTCCGACAGGAAGAACGATTCGTGCACCACATTTAAGGTTTTTCGCAAGTCATCGTTTTTTACTACCCACGAAATATTCAATTCCGACGCTCCTTGCGCGATGGCAATTATATTCACCCCGCTTTTTCCCATCGTAGAGAACAGTTTTCCGGCAATACCGGTGGTGTGTTTCATGTTCTCGCCAACAATTGCAACCACCGAAACGCTGCTTTCCAGATCTATTTTACTCACCTGCCCGGCGGCAATTTCCTTTTCAAATTCTTCGCGAATGGCAGCTTCGGCCACATCCAGTGCTTTTTCTTCAATGGCCACACTGATTGAATTTTCCGATGATGCCTGCGAAATCAAAATCACATTTACATTTACTTTTGCCAACGCGGTAAACAAACGCATCGAAATACCGGTAACTCCCACCATTCCAATACCCTGCAAAGTAACGAGCGTAATTCCGGAAATAGATGAAATACCTTTAATCGGACGGTCGAAACCATTTTTTACGCCTTTTACAATTTTGGTTCCCGGGTTTTCCGGATCGAACGTATTTTTTATCTGGATAGGAATTCCTTTTTGGTAAACCGGCAAAATGGTTGGCGGGTAAATTACTTTAGCACCAAAATGCGAAAGCTCCATGGCTTCTGAATAAGAAATCTCCGGAATGGTGTAAGCTTTGCGAATCACGCGCGGATCGGCCGTCATAAAACCGTTTACATCAGTCCATATTTCCAGAATTTCAACATCGAGTGCTGCAGCCAAAATTGCGGCAGTAAAATCAGATCCACCGCGGCCCAGCGTTGTAAATTCGCCTTTGGCATTTTTCGAGATAAATCCGGGCACAACTGCCATACCTTTAAAACCGGTAAAAGTTTCTTTGATTTTGCTGTTGGTCACGCTAAAATCAACTACAGCTTTCCCAAAGTTACTGTCGGTTTGAATAAATTCCGACGAGTCTTTTCTGGGGCAACCAATAAATTCGGCAACAATATGCGACGAAATCCGCTCACCCAAACCGGCAATCCGGTCGAGCGTTTTCAATGTTAATTCGCCCACCAAAGTTATACCTGTCAGCAATTTTTCCAGTTCGTCGAGTAACACGTCAACCTTTTCTTTTACCGATCCTGAACCGTTAAAAAGCTCATTGATTGTTTCGTCGTGTCGCTGTCTGATTTCCGTAAGTTCCGTATGAAAGTCGCCTGTACCAGAGGCAGCATTGTGCGCTGCCGTCAGAATTTTATCGGTTATGCCACCAAAGGCCGAAACAACCACAACAACATCGTCGTTCTGGTTTAGTACAATGTCTTTTACACGTTTAATGTTTGCGGCGGAACCTACGGATGTTCCACCAAACTTTAACACTTTCATACGATTTTTTTTATCTATTATTATTTGTAATAACTACTTCAATTTTAGTCCTTCCTTATAAAAAAAACGGATGAATCGACAGAATCAATTCACCCGTTATATTCTGCCTATATCAGTATAATTTATTCTGTTGTGGTGGTTACTTTTCCGGTAATGGCTTCAATAATTTTCGTCTCCAATTCCTGAGCAAGCTCGGGATTGTCGATTACCAACTGACGTACAGTTTCACGTCCCTGTCCTAATTTTGTTTCGCCATAACTAAACCACGATCCGCTTTTTTTGATAATGTTGTATTGAACGCCCAAATCGATGATTTCGCCCGATTTAGAAATTCCTTCGCCATACATAATATCGAACTCTGCTTTGCGGAATGGTGGTGCCACCTTGTTTTTCACCACTTTCACACGTACGTGGTTACCATTCACCTCGTCGCCATCTTTAATCTGGCCAATGCGGCGAATATCCAAACGTACCGATGCATAAAATTTAAGTGCATTACCACCGGTTGTAGTTTCAGGGTTACCGAACATAACACCGATTTTCTCGCGCAACTGGTTAATAAAAATACAGCAGGTTTTTGTTTTGTTGATGTTGGCCGTAAGCTTACGCAGTGCCTGCGACATTAAACGTGCCTGAAGTCCCATTTTTGAATCGCCCATTTCACCTTCCAACTCGGCTTTTGGTGTTAATGCAGCAACCGAGTCGATTACCACAATATCCAACGCACCCGAACGAATCAGGTTATCGGTAATTTCCAAAGCCTGCTCACCGTTATCGGGTTGCGAAATTAGAAGTTCATCAATATCAACACCCAGTTTACGGGCGTAGTACGGATCGAAAGCATGCTCGGCATCTACAATTGCGGCAATTCCTCCGGCTTTTTGAGCTTCGGCAATAGCGTGAATAGCCAGGGTTGTTTTACCCGACGATTCTGGACCGTAAATCTCGATTACACGGCCTTTCGGGAAACCACCAATCCCCAAAGCTACGTCAAGTGCAATAGATCCGGATGAAATGGCAGGAATATCCTGTTCGCCCTGGTCGCCCATGCGCATTATCGAGCCTTTACCATAGCTCTTTTCAATTTTATCCATTGTTAGCTGAAGCGCTTTCAGCTTTTCCTTATTCATTTGAGCTCTTTCCTCTTTTGTCATGTTCAGAATAGGTTATAGATTTAACGTTTCAATAATCTGATTTGTGTGATCTTTTGTATTTACTTTTTCGAAAATTTCGGCGATTACGCCCTCTTCGTCAATAACAAAGGTTTTTCGTAAAACGCCCATGTACTCTTTACCATACATTTTTTTCAATCCCCAGGCGCCATAGGCCTCCAGAATTTCTTTTTCGGTATCGGCAATCAGGTTAAATTTAAACCCAAATTTGTCGATAAATTTCTGATGCGATTTTTCACTGTCGGGGCTTACTCCCACAACATCAAAACCTTTTTCCAGCCACGCATCGTAATTGTCGTTTAAATTGCACGATTCAGCGGTACATCCGGGAGTATTGTCTTTTGGGTAGAAATAAAGAATCAGCTTTTTTCCGGCAAAATCTTTAAGAGCGATCTTCTCTCCATTTTGATTTTTACCTTCAAAATCCGGGGCCTTATCTCCAACTTTTAAATTTGCCATGTCTTACGAATTATTCAATTTTACAAATATAGTTTAATAAATGATAAATCTCAGTTCATTTCTGTATCTTAGCTGCTACTTCAGTTTAATTTAATCTCTGAAAAAATTTGATTTTTTGTAGCTTTACAAACATAAAACAGAACTGATTTTCATATGATTTTTAGAAAGGTTTTAGCACTACTAACAATATTCTCTATTTTTTTGTTTGCTTCCGACAGCGTTTTTGGAGCCAGCCAGGAAAGTTCGCTTTCGCAGGCCATTCGTTTATACGATGAAGGCAATTTTAGCGATGCCGAGGTGATTCTGAAAAAGTTGCTGAATGAAAAACCCGACCACCTGATGGTTAATTACTATTATGGTGCCTGCCGTACTGAAAACGGACATTACGGAACAAATGAAATCATTTACTTACTGAACGGAAGCCTGGGAGAAGCACCTGTAAAAACCAATTATTATATTGCTGTTCAGTACCACGCTAAAAATCGTTTCGTAGAGGCTTTAAATTATTATACCTTATTCAGGAATAAAGCCGACGATGCAACTGCACAGGAACTTGGTATTGTCGAAAAAATGCAGCTATGCCGCGATAAAATAAATCCGTTTGAGCAAACTGAAGAAGTTGAAGAAGTAACCGAAACAGCAGCAACAGATGTGATGCCGGCAGCCGTGCCCCGCGAAACAGAACCGGAATCCTTTAACCCGGTTATTGGGGAAACGGTGATCGCAGCTGAAATCTCGGATTCTACAGAAATTTTTGCAGCCACTGATTCGGTTTTGCCCGACTCAACAATTGCCGATTCAATCATCCCTGAACCGGAAATTATTGAAGAACCAACTGAAGCTGAGGTTATACCCGAGCCAATAAATTTTGGAGTGAATGCGGAGATTACTTATCCTGACACCACATTCTTTAAAACAAAAAGCGGTTTAAATTTATATGCCGAGGGAACAGCCAAACAAGAGGAGCTGGAGCAAACGATCAGCAACACCGACGAACTGCGGAAACAATACGGCTCCACAACGTCATATACCGAGCGACAAACGCTGGGAAAACAAATTCTTGCCAAAGAAACAAGCATTTTTCAGCTACGTGCAGCTGCAGAAGAATTGCTGCTAAAATCGCAGCAGGAAGAAAATGCGTACTGGCAGAGCGCTTCATTCGAAGAAATACAGGAATTCAGAAAACAGGCCGATGATTATTTAGCAGCCTACAATTCGCAATTAGTTCATGAAAAACCAGATTCGATCATCCTGGTAGCACCGTCAATTGCGCCGGTTAACCGAACAACGACCAGTGATACCGACGACACAACAAAAGACGAATTGATTTATAAAATTCAGTTGGGCGCTTATAGCCGCGGATTACCGGCCTATGTAAAACGATTATTCGATAAGTTATCTTATATTCGTAAAATTGAGAATTACACCGACGAAAAAGGCATTGTAGTTTATACCACCGGAAACCTTACCAACTACAACGATGCAGTAAAAATGCAGGAACAAGTACGTAGAGAAGGCGTAGAAGATGCCTATGTTGTGCCGTATTTTAACGGAAAAAGAATAACTTTGAGTGAAGCTAAAGAAATTGAAAACGACAAATGACGCAGAAAGAGACAAAAAAAGTCCCAACAGGTGATTTCAGAGAAGGAGTTGTTGAAGAAAATTTCCTGACTTTGCATAACGACGATGTGCACACATTCGATTATGTTATCGATGCTTTGATTGACATTTGCAACCATGAATATGAGCAGGCTACACAATGTACAATGCTGGTTCATTACAAAGGTAAATGCGATGTTAAAAAAGGAGCTTTTGATGCATTAAAACCAATGAAAGAGGCACTGATCGAGCGCAAATTAAACGCAACTATTGACTAAAACATATGAGCATTCTTGCTATTATTTTACTAATTCTTCTGGGCCTGCTCCTTCTACTCATCGAGTTTGCAGTGATTCCGGGAGTTACCATCGCCGGAATTGGCGGTTTCCTTCTTTTAGGAGGAGCAGTGTATGTGGCATTTGCCGAATACGGAATACTTGCCGGTTTCATTACACTAACCGCAGTTCTTATTCTTGCCCCGGCAATGATTTACTACTTCTTTAAATCGCGGACTGGGAAAAAGATGATCCTGCAAAAAAACATCGATGGAAAAATAGACCTTATAAACAAGGAAAAAATTGTTGTGGGCGAAACCGGCAAATCGATTGGCAGATTAGCACCAATGGGAAAAGCAAAAGTGAATGGCGAAATAGTGGAAGCACAATCAACCGGTGCTTTCATCGACCACAATACCGAAATCAGAGTTTTGAAAATTGAATCCAATAAAATTATTGTAGAACCAATAAAAAAATAAATATGTTAGTAGATGCAGTAGGTGCCTGGGGATTAATCATTGGGGCCATCGTTTTACTTTTTATAATTCTCTATTTTATCCCGATAGGATTATGGTTTTCAGCGCTGGTATCCGGCGTACGAATTTCGTTGTTACAGTTGTTCTTAATGCGTTTCCGGAAAGTACCTCCGGGAGTTATTGTGCGCGCAATGATTGAAGGAGCAAAAGCCGATGTTGAATTAAGTCGCGATGCTTTGGAAGCCCACTACCTGGCCGGAGGTCATGTAGCGAGAGTTGTTCATGCATTGGTATCTGCAGCAAAGGCAAACATCGAACTACCTTTTAATATGGCAACCGCCATCGACCTGGCAGGTCGCGATGTTTTTGAAGCTGTACAAATGTCGGTGAATCCGAAAGTAATTAATACTCCGCCTGTAACTGCTGTTTCGAAAGACGGTATTCAGCTCATTGCAAAAGCAAGGGTAACCGTTCGGGCCAACATTAAACAATTGGTTGGAGGAGCCGGAGAAGAAACAGTACTCGCCCGCGTAGGTGAAGGAATTGTTTCGTCGATCGGATCATCGCATTCGCACAAAGCGGTGTTGGAAAATCCTGATTTTATTTCGCGCGTAGTGCTTGAAAAAGGGTTGGATGCTGGAACAGCATTTGAAATATTATCAATTGATATTGCCGACATCGACATTGGTAAAAACATTGGAGCAGTGCTTCAAATGGATCAGGCTGAGGCAGACAAAAACATTGCCCAGGCAAAAGCAGAAGAACGCCGTGCTATGGCAATTGCTCTGGAACAGGAAAATAAGGCTACAGCACAAGAAATGAGAGCCAAGGTTATTGAAGCTGAAGTTCAGGTACCACTGGCAATTTCGGAGGCCTTCCGCAGTGGAAACCTTGGAATTATGGATTACATGAAATACAAAAACATAATGGCCGATACTACCATGCGTGAGTCGATTGCCGATGAAGACAAAAGCAATACAGAAGATCAATAAACCCTATCTACAATAAAATTTTAAAGCTCGTTGCAAACTGGAACGGGCTTTTTTAATACTTAGTTTCTAAAATTTTTTCCAAAGCTTAAGCGTTTGTTAAAAAATATGCCTTTCCGAACGATTCTTCACTCATATCGTAACCGCAATATGTTTTTCAGCATATCTTTGCAGCATAAGTTTTAGTTCACAAGTTTAGGTTTGATTAGTTTTATTGGTTTAGTTAGTGGAAAGGATGAGCGTTGACTCATCCTTTTTTTATAGCTTAATTCGAAAACAATCCCCACTCGCCCTGCCATCTTCCACAATAGTTTCACCCGATAGATTTTCTCTAAGCTTGAATAGATTTAAAATATGTTATAAAACACATTTTTTAACATTCGGGTAACCTCCGGTTTACATACGCACCTTATCTTTGCAGTATAAGTTTTAGTTCATAAGTTTAGGTTTGATTAGTTTTATTGGTTTAGTTAGTGAAAAGGATGGGTGTTGACCCGTCCTTTTTTTCGTTATACCAACCATCTCCAACAACACCTGAATTACCCCACTCCCGACATCTCATCTTTCGGTGAAACATATTTAATTCAGTTCTGATTCCTTTAAATTATATTGTGAGAACGTACAACATTCCGAAATTGCGGAAAGATGATAGCATCACAAGTCAATTCACAATCAAGGGGGCACCCCATCCTCGAAAAGCAAGTTAAAAATTACAAAGCGCTATATCTTCCCTGTTCTTAATACGTAATTAACATCTGAGTTAACACCAACACTTTCGTACAAACCTGACATTACAAGTGTTTTCACAGACCACAGCCGACATTAAGCACTGATATCCTGACAGATGAGATCATGGACATACAATTCCCATCAATTTAACTGATGATTCATAAAGTTAAAATATGTTATGTGCACACATTTTAACATCCCATTAACCTTAGTTCATCGTATTCGCCTTAAATTTGTACTACAAGTTTAGTTCATAAGTTTAGGTTTGATTAGTTTTATTGGTTTAGTTAGTGAAAAGGATGAGTGTTGACTCGTCCTTTTTTTATGCACAAAACCAAAACCTCAATATCTTTTTGTCAGTTCAAACACATCTCCAAAGTCTTTTTTACATTTTATTCCGCAAACGTTTGCAATAGATGATACTTATCGCTCATAAATAATAACAATACGATATTACACAACTTAACATTCGATTAACTTTTGTTTCGAAGAAAGCACTTACATTTGTACTATAAGTTTTAGTTCATAAGTTTAGGTTTGATTAGTTTTATTGGTTTAGTTAGACAAAAGGATAGGTGTTGACCTGTCCTTTTTTATTTTACCCCAAACTGTAGATTTAGCAATACATTCAACACCGCCCCAAAATCGTCCAATAGATTTTTCTTAAGTATCGATAGATTAAAAAGATGTTATAAAACACATTTTTTAACATTGAGATAACTTCCTGTTTACATTTTCATTGTACATTTGTCATACAAGTTTAGTTCATAAGTTTAGGTTTGATTAGTTTTATTGGTTTAGTTAGTGAAAAGGATGGGTGTTGACCCGTCCTTTTTTTGTTTTATACCAACCAAAGCACAAAACCACCGATAAACACAAGCGTTACTGCCATATTGATAAAACAAACTTTTAATAGCAGACCGATCACAGAATCGAGGGTATTCGCCATTTTATAGGCAAGCACAGCAGGCACTCCTCCAACGAAATAAAAAACAAAGCAGCAATTACTCCGTCACGATGGGTTTCGGCCAACGTTTACAAAACTGCCGTTCTGACCTGGTTTTCGTTTAACGCTGCTGTTTCGCAGCCAGCAATCATCAATAATTATAAGAGACCGGTTAGCCAATCCGTAAAAAACCAAAATGGGAGAAACAACGAAGTAGAGGTTTTGATAAGCCGACGTATATTTTTGGTTTAGTCATGTTGATTAATTTCGAAGACGGTACAGCTGGCATAAGCCGGTTTAAAATTTTCAAAAAGTTCAGAAATTGGACGGTTCTCAATCACACTTTTTAAAATGCGGATTACTCCGGCATGGGCAACAATGGCAATGTTTTCAGCATTTTCGTTTTTAATTGCATTGAAAATAGCCGAAACACGCGCCACCATTTCAGGGTACGATTCGCCGTTTTTGGTTGGCAGTATCTGGTAATTGTCCATCCAGTCTTTTCCCTCCGGTTGAGCATATATTTCGTCCCAGGGCAGCATTTCCCAGTCGCCAAAATTCAATTCTTTAAGTCGCGAATCAAAATGAATCGCCTTATTCGGAAAAAGACTTTCAGCCAGTTTCCGGCAACGCAATAAGGGGCTCGACCACACGGCATCAAAACTCACCTGCGCTAATTCCTGTGAAAGACGTTTTTGCTCTTCGTAAAACGATTCGGCCACATCAACATCGGTTTGCCCATAACAAATGCCGGGTTTTACATTTACGCTGCTATGTCGGATCGTGTAGATCTTCATCCCAGATTTTGATAAGCAAGAATACACAAATAAAAAAACACTTCGCACAATTGCTGCAGGGCACCCAAAACATCGCCGGTGTAACCGCCTAATTTGCGTGTGATATAATTCCTGAAGAAAAAGGTTACAATGAGCAAAACCGCAATCACCAAAACAGTTTCCTGCCAGGCAAGGAACAGCAATGACAATCCGCCCGTAACCAGTGCCAACAGCAACGAAAATAACGAATCGGCTTTACCAACGGGCTTGGTTTTGCTTGTTGCATCCAGGCGCGCGTAAACCGAAGAATAAATTAGCAGCACCGGGAAAATGCGACTTAAGGCATGACCGGCAATTAAAATAAAAGGAATGCGCATTGTATCGATATGCGACAAGGCCAGAAATTTTATCGCCAGAACCGATAAAATACCTACTGTTCCGTAGGTACCAATCCGGCTGTCTTTCATTATTTCCAGGATACGTTCGGGTGTGTAGCCGCCTCCAAAACCATCGCAGAAATCGGCAAAACCATCCTCGTGAAATGCTCCGGTTAACAGAATTGTGGCCACCATACTGAGGGCTACTGCCAGCGTAACTGGCAATACAGCGCCAAAAGCAAAATAAACCAATGCCCCAACCCCTCCAACAATCCATCCGATTACCGGAAAGTAGCGCGTTGCTTTGTTCAGCATCTTCTCCGACCATCCTTCGATGCTTCCCACCGGAATTCGGGTGTAAAACATCAGGGCTGTGAGGAATATTTTTATTTCATTTTTCATGTTTGTAAAGAGCTATGCGCAGAGAGCAAAGAGCTAAAACCATTTCAAACTCTGACTTGTAAACTTAATCTTTATTGCTAACACCGGCATCGTCCATGCTGCTCATTTCGTTGAGGAAATTTACAGCCGATTTTACCAGCGGCATCGCAACAGCAGCTCCGCTTCCTTCGCCCAATCGCATTCCCAATTGCAGCAGCGGTTTTGCTCCAAGGTATTGCAACATAAGCTCGTGTCCTTTTTCATCGGAACCATGGCAAAATACACAATTATCTTTTACTGCCGGGTCCAGTTGTATTGCCGTAAGCACAGCAGCCGTGGCAATAAAACCATCGATAAGGATAAGCATATTTTGTCTCTTCGCTTCGAGGTAAGCCCCCGTCATGGCAGCAATTTCAAGACCGCCGAAAGTTGCTAAAACTTCTTCAGGCGTGCCGGGATTGTATTTCGCGGCAATTTCTTGTAGGATTCTGGTTTTACGATCGACCTGCTCATCATTCAAGCCCGAGCCTCTACCCGTACAATCTTCCAGTGAAAGGCCGGTAAATTTGTGCATCAGTAACGACGAAGGCGAGGTGTTTCCAATTCCCATTTCGCCACAACCGATGGTATTACACCCTTTGGCCGCTTCTTCGCGAACGGCTTTGACACCAACTTCCATCGCGGCGCGACATTCCTCCGCGGTCATGGCCGGTTCTTTTCGCATGTTACGACTTCCGTTTGCCACTTTGGCATTAATCACGGGTAGTTCTGCCGGGAAATCGTAATCAACACCCACATCAAAAACTTTCAGATTCATTGCGTTTTGCCGGCAAAAAACGTTGATGGAAGCACCTCCGGCGCAAAAATTCATTACCATTTGCCAGGTTACATCTTTGGGGTACGGGCTGATGCCTTCGTCAACCAGGCCATGGTCGGCAGCAAAAACCAGATGCGCCGGTTTTTCAATTTTGGGCGACAGTGTGTTTTGAACCATGCCTATTTGCAGGGCCAGTTTTTCAAGCCTTCCAAGCGATCCGAGCGGCTTGGTTTTGTTATCGATTTTGTGTTGTAGCTGATCTTTTAATGTCATTGTTATTGCTTTTTAATTTCTCGCAGATTGCGCGGATATGCGCAGATATAATTTTTAAAGAGAAAGACACAAACATTTTAACCGCAAAGGCGCTAAGACGCAAAGCATTCTGAAATCTTAGTTCGTCAATCTTCATTCGAAATTCAATATTCTTTCCTTATTACTTGTTTCTGAACCACAGCAGGCACAGTAGGTATCAATAGTTCTTCTTAGTGTTACTTTGTGCAACTTTGTGCAACTTTGTGGTAAAACTTTAAACTCTATAACTCGAAGTTTTTTTTAACCGCAAAGACGCAAAGCATTCTGAAATCTTAATTCGTTAATCTTCATTCGAAATTCATTCTTTTTTAAACACGAAGACTCAAAGACACGAAGATATTTACCGCAAAGGCGCCAGGACGCAGAGAATTCTAAAATCTTAAATCGTTAATCTTCATTCGAAATTCAATATTCTTTCCTTATTACTTGTTTCTGAACCACAGTAGGCACAGTAGGTATCAATAGTTCTTCTTAGTGTTACTTTGTGCAACTTTGTGGTAAAACTTTAAACTCTATAACTCGATGTTTTTTTAATCGCAAAGGCGCAAAGCATTCTGAAATCTTAATTCGTTAATCATCATTCGAAATTCATTCTTTTTTAAACACGAAGACTCAAAGACACGAAGATATTTACCGCAAAGGCGCCAGGACGCAGAGAATTCTAAAATCTTAAATCGTTAATCTTCATTCGAAATTCAATATTCTTTCCTTATTACTTGTTTCTGAACCACAGCAGGCACAGTAGATATCAATAGTTCTTCTTAGTGTTACTTTGTGCTGCCTTTGTGCAACTTTGTGGTAAAACTTCAAACACTATAACCCGAAGTTTTTTTTAACCGCAAAGGCGCAAAGACGCAAAGCATTCTGAAATCTTAATTCGTTAATCAGCATTCGAAATTCATTCTTTTTTAAACACGAAGACTCGAAGTTTAATTTTTGTTGCCGACACTGCGGTTGGGATTTAGCTATGGCCGATTTTCAATTCGCTTCGCCCAACTTTTACCTTTCTACTTTTTGCCTTTTGCCTTTTTACCTGTACCGGTATTCCCGAAACCATCAGAAATACGTCGTTTGCCGATTTGGCAATGTACTGGTTCATCCAGCCCTGCAGATCGGCAAATTTCCGGGCGATTTCGTTTTCGGGATGAACGCCCATTCCCAGCTCGTTGCTTACCACGAAAAGCTCCATCTCCTGTTTGATAAATCTATCCCACTCTCGCTTGGCTAATTCCAGGCTGGCATCAACATCGTTGTTGTTCCGGTAAAAAATATTGGTCAGCCACAGCGTAATACAATCAAGCATCACTGTTTTTCCGGCCAAATCATGCTTACTGATTTCAATCTCTTCCTCGATGGTTTGCCACTGTTCGCCCCGATCGGACTGATGGCGTTTAACCCGGCGATGAAAATCTTCGTCCCAGATATGAGCGGTTGCCAAATACACCGGTGCATCCGAATTTTCTTCAGCACGTTTCTGTGCAAAGCTGCTTTTCCCCGAGCGCTGGCCGCCTGTTATAAATGTTATTTGTGCCATTCTATAAAATTGAATATCAAAAGTTACAAAAAATCAAACCCCAGGTACGCGACCAGGGGTAAGAATCATTATCATGTGCTTTGAGTGCCGCACTTAGGGAAGAAACTGCTATAATTATTCCTATAGCTATTTGTCTTCTTTCGGACTACAAACATCCTGTTTATAAATCCATGTTATTTTATCACCACTTTCAAGGGGCTGGTTGATAGCAATCTTTTTGGCCGGCTCGCCATTTATTTTGTAGTACCAAACACTTTTGTTCGGCTCACCTTTTATACCATCAATTTCATCGACAAAAACATATTGCCCCACCGGGTGTGTTTTTACCTCCGCAACAAACTGGAGGGCTTCCAAAGCCGAAAGCCCTTCTTTCCAATTTGTCTCGATTTTCAGTTTTGGATGATTCAACGATCCAAAATCTATTTCAACAGTAACCTTATCTCTGTTGCCGGCAAAAGCCGATAATCCGAAAAAGCAAGCCAGCAGCAGATAAAGGCAAAATATTTTTAGTTTGTTCATCGCTTATTCAACATCAAGCAACATGAATGGTGCAATACCTGTTTCAAACACTTTCAATTCTGTTCCATCAGGTGAGTAGGTTACCACTGAACCATTTGAGGTTACATTGTCTGAGAAGAAACAAAACAGTTTATCGTCGTAGTAACCCAAACCATTTAATCCATTCACTCCATCGATGAATTTTTCGGCTTCGAAACTTTTTGAAGCCACATCAAATACAGATACTCCACCAGGCATTCCGTAGCCACCGGTAGTTACGATATACAATTTTGAGAAGTCATCATTAAACTCAAAAACATCAACATAGTTCATGCTGCTAACTCCTTCCAAATCATATTTCGCTTCAAATTCATCAGTAGAAGTATTAATGTAGCCGATACCTGTTTGTGTGGTTTCATTGCCGTATGCAACTCCCAGATTGATATACAAGTTATCCTGATCATCCTTTTCAAAATACGATGGAATGTTGCCTTCAGGAAGATCGATGTATGAAACCTCATCTGTGTCCAGGTCGATCACTGCCACCTGATTTGTATAATTTAATGCAGCATACAATTTGTTTCCGGCAATAGCCAAACCTTCGGGGCCATAATGCACAGGAATTGTACTCACAACTTCTCCGGCAGTTAAATCTACTTTTGCTATGTACGAGAGTGTAGGATCGGCGTAAACTGCTCCACCCCAACAAGAAACATACAGGTAATCGCCAAGTGCCTGACAGTTACGGGGGCCTACAATCTGATCGGTAATCCCATTTTCCGTTTGTTCAAAGGTTTTTGCATCAACCCAAAAAATCTGATCGGCAGTATTCCCCGTCATATAAATTTTGCCGTTGTAGTTGTAGGCAAATTGAATATTTGAAGTGATGTCCAATCCATTCACAGAACTGTAATAGCTGTTCACTACCTCATCAGTATATTTATTGTAAGCCGTTATGGTCGATTTATCTCCCGACCAGCTTCCGGCGTTAACAATGAAGGCCAAAGATGCGTCAACATTGATTTGTTGTCTAACATATTTTTCGGATTGCCCATCCTCCACACTTAAAGTTACATCATAAACACCTGGCTCGGCATAAACATGCTCTACTGATTCATCATTTAATGTTGTTCCATCTCCCATATCCCAGGTGTAAACAACATCCATATTCGACACCGAATTGTTTGTAAAATAAACGGTATCTCCAACCTGAATATTTTCTTCAGGTGAGAAAGAAAAGCCTAGCGTTATATCTAAACTTTCATCGTCATCGCAAGCAGTAAAGGCAAGTGCCAACACCGCCAAAAGTGTCAAAATTTTAAATCGGTTTTTCATTTTTTGTAGTTTGTTTTTTATTTGAATTTATACGTAATACTTAATCGGTAAGCAATGCCGGGCATGGCATAGCCCCAACTCGACTGGTAATTGGTATCCAGCACATTGTTGATCATTCCGTTTATTCGAATTTGATTCTGGCTGTCGATTTTCCAGTTGTAACCAACAGCCACATTCATCAGAACATAAGCATCGAGAATATTTTTCTGCTCCTCGTCGGTAAATTGCTCGTCGGTGTAACTTCCGTCAATTGTAAAATCGAATTTGTTATAAGCTACCGTTGTGAAAAAATTACCGGCATGCAGCGGAACATACTCCAACTGACGGTTCAGCGCATTGGTATTATTCTGCGACTTTTTTCTTTCTGCCGAAGTGTAAGTATAGTTCAGTCCCGAATTGGCTTTCAATCCCCAAAGGGTATAATTCCAATCGGTCATAAACTCCAGTCCTTTACTTTGTACATTTTCAACATTCGCGGCGTACCAGTACGAACCACCGTTTTTCCACAAAATCCAGTCGTCAACATTCATCAGGAAAGCATTCAGTTTTACATTCCCTGAAACGTCTCCAACACAGTAGCTCCACTTCGATCCAAATTCGTAACTCATTCCTTTTTCGGGATTCAGATCTGGATTTCCACCGGGCACCCAAAAGCGGTCGTTAAAGGTCGGGACACGATAACTACGTGCAACATTTCCGGTAAACCGAAGCACATACTTTTCTTTTGAAAGCGCCAGGTAGTTCAGTCCAAACGACGGCGTGAAAGGCACATCGAAATCGGTTACATAACCGTAACGCAAATTCAGTGTTGCGGTTAAACGGCTAAAAAAACGTTGATAGTACGAAGCATACAAATCTACCCGGTCCTCGTGTTTCAACGACTTGGAATAGGCATAAACCGAGGGATAAATACGGGTAGTTTTTGCTCCGGCTTTGTAGCTGGCATTGGGCGAAAAATCGTGTTCGATAAATGCCTCGCCAATTATGCGTTGGGTTGAAATGGTGTCGGAAGTATTTTCGTCGCTAACGGCATTGTCATAAACATATCCACCGTTAATCTCGAATTTGAAGGGATTTTTGCGGTTTTTATAACCTGCCCAAATACGCACATGATCATCGTTGTACTCTTCGCGCAAATCGGGATTACTCAGGTTTGTTTGCATGTTTTGCTGAACCAGATGCCAGTCATTTTCTACCCAAACATTAAAAATGAAGAACTCGTCTTTGTTGAACTTATAATTCAGCTCCTGTAGTAATCCCATATTTTTAATATTGGCATTGTGCTGCGTATCCTCAATTTCAAAAATATCGTTTTCAAAATCGCGGTAGTTGGGGTTTGTAAATTTAAAATCGTTTGTTTTCGAATAATAAAAAGCACGGGTCACTGCTTCAAACCTGCCGTTTCCCCAAAACAGTTTTGTACCGTAAAGCTGCTCTCCAAACGATCCGTTTGCAATACGGGCTTCCGCCTTAAAACCATTGGTCCAGTGGTTTTGCAGGCCTAAATGAATGGCTCCTCCAATACTTCCCGAACCGTTTACCGAACTGGCACTACCAAACTGCACTCCAATATTATCGAAAAGATAAATGGGAACGTTATTTACATTGGAGTGGCCCAGCGTGAGCGAGTTAATATTTATGCCGCCAAAATTTAAACTGGTATGATCGGGTGCCGATCCACGAATACGAATAGTGGCCAAACCACCTGCATTGGTTTTAAAGGCGATGGGTAAACTGCGCGAGAGCAATTGCTCCAGGTTTCCATCCTGCGCCAGCGAAAACTGCGTGGCACTAATGAGTTCGATTTTTGCTCCCGACTGGTATTTCTGAAGCTTTCCATAACTCACTACTTCTTCTACCTGCACGGTGTCGAACACGGTAAAGGGCTGCTGCGCCGCTACATTTTGAGCCAGCGCCCACAATACGATTCCAAAAACTACAAACCTCCTCATTCTAAACACTTAAGGAGCTTTGGATAAATCAGTGAAAAATACGGATGATATTTCTCAAGCTTTTATCCCGAAGCTTAATTATTTACTATTGAATTTATGGCAGGTCTTCTGGCTCATCCCGGTTATTGATGCCTTCCCTCCCGATCCCTCAGAAAGTGGCTTATGGTTCAATAACACGATCCGTCAACCGACGGATAGGACTTACAGCTGCGGGTACAGCTCCGGTTTTTCACCGGATTCCCTTTTCATCTTATTTCTGATACAGAAATTTTAAGAACCTAAATTCACCGACAAAGATAGTCACATTTTTTAACAAGCATGATATTATTGAAAAAGATACGCAGGAAAATACCTCTACTTATTAATAGCACTCCTAAATCGCTAATATGAAAGCCTTAAGCGAACGCAACAAAACTTAATTGTGCATTAAGAATGATTTAGCAGACTCTTGAAAAGCTAATTCCGAATTGTTTTATTAGGGAAGTTAAACTACAAATTAGTGATACTCTCACTTCGAGTGAGAGCATCACCAGGTATCGCTTTAACTTTTTTTGATCACCTCCTCCGACACCAAAAATACCACCGGTTTATTTGAGATGGGATTGGTACGCACCACTACAACGGTTTCGTAAACGGCTTCAATATCTGCATAATTAAGCACCTCTACCGGCAGGCCTTTTTTACGAATATGGCCTTCCTGCATCATAATCAACGAATCGCAATATTCTCCGGCCAGGTTCAGGTCGTGAATGATCATAAGAACCGTTAATCCCAGTTCGCAACTCAAGCGGCGAATGAGATTCAGTGTTTGAACCTGGTGCGTGATATCCAAATGCGAAGTTGGCTCGTCGAGCAGAAGTAAATCGGGTTCTTGTGTTAATGCACGGGCAATTCCTGCAAGCTGTTGCTCGCCACCACTCAAGGCATTCATGTATTTTCCTTTCAGTTTGTCAACGCCCGTAAGCTTCATGTATTTTTCGGCAATGGCAAAATCCTCTTTGGTCTCGAAAAACTGAAATTGTTTGTGATACGGAATGCGGCCCATCAACACATATTCCTCCACAGTCATGCTGCCTATTTCAATATTCTGCGTAACAATGGCAATATTTTGAGCACGCTGCTTCAGATTCATTTTTCGCGTATCCAACCCCTTCAGCTCCATTTTACCTTTCAGCGGAGGAAGCTCTCCTGAAATTCCACGAAACAAAGTAGTTTTTCCCGAACCGTTTGGACCGATAATCCCCACAATGTCACCTTTTGCCACTGAAAAATCGATATCCTGGAGAATGAACTTTCCCGGATATCCGCACGAAAAATTTGATATTTGAAAAAACTGCTCCATGCTAATTCAGTTTGAAATGTGATTTGGAGCGACTCAACACAATAATGAAAACCAATCCCCCAATAAAACCGGTTATTACGCCAATCGGCAGTTCATTTGGCGAAATAATGGTTCGGGCAATGGTATCGGAAAGTATCAGAAAAATGGCTCCTCCCATAAACGAACCGGCCAAAAGGACACGGTAATCGTTGCCGATAATCAATCGGATTAAGTGCGGAATAACCAAACCAACAAAACCGATAACTCCGGCTACCGAAACGGCAATTCCGGTGAGTAACGACGCCACAAAAAACAGCAGTTTTATTGCTACGCCGGTGTTTATTCCCAAGTGCCGTGCTTTTACTTCACCCAGGCGAAGTGCGTTCAGCGTTTGTGCAAAAAAGTACGAAATTACCAGTCCGGCCAGCGATGAATAGAATGCAATGGCAATCAGAGAATTGTTCGACTCATCCAGCGATCCCATCACCCAGAAAACAATGTTATGCAGGTTTTCGGCGGTAGAAATCGACATCAGAAACATCATGGCCGAAGAAGACACAAAACTTACCATTACGCCAATCAATAACATACTGTTGATACTTAATCCGCCACGTTTTATACTTAACAGATACACAACAATGAGCGTAACAAGCGCCCCCAAAAAGCCAAATGCCGGAAGCGAAAAGAAGCTCAGAGTATTCAGCCCAAAAACAATGGCAATGGCCACTCCCAAAGCCGCACCACCGGAAATTCCCAGCGTGTAGGGCTCAACCAGCGGGTTTCGGTATATACCCTGCAACACCACTCCCGACAGGCTTAAAGCGCCGCCAACACCAATGGCCATCAATATTCGGGGAATACGGATTTTTGCTAGAACAGTGTATTCGATGCTGCCTTTATCCGACAAAATTTGTGGCAGTTGCATCAGCGAAACTTTTATTTCACCGGCCGATAACGACAACAAAACAGACACCAGCAACAACACCAAAAGTGCGGCTAAAAAAAGTATCCATTTTAAATATTTGCTGTTCATTCGTCTCTAACTTTTGGATTTACTCGCTTATAAAACGGTAAACATCTTTCAGTGCACTTGCAAAGTTTGCCGGTGTTGGGCTACAGGCTGTTTCCGAAGAAATCAGAAAAACCTTGTTGTTATTTACGGCCTCCATTCCTTCGTAAGTATTCCAAACCTTTCGTTCTTCCTTGCCAAAACCGCCCATTTCGGCAATGATTATCACATCCGGATTTTTTAGCAATACACTTTCGCGGGTTAAAGTTCCGTGTTTTAACCCGGAGGCAATATTTGTTGCATTACACAACAGCATAAAATCGTTCATGTAGGTATTGTCCAGCACCGAAAATACGGGATTGGCGCCAATCTGGAAAAATATTTTTGAAGGAGGCAGCTGCTTCGATTTCGCCTGAATTTCGGCCACCGTTTTACGGGCTTTTGCAACTACTTCTGTCGATTGATCTTCGCATCCGATAAGCTCGGCGATTTGTTGTGTTTGGGCACAAATTTCATCGAAAGTACGCGGCGTTTCCAACACCTCAACACGTAATCCCAGTTTTTCAAGAGTAGCAATATCCTGCGCTTTGGTCAATTTCATAGTTAGTACCATGTCAGGTTTCAAAGCGAAAATCCTCTCCACATTTACATCAACCGTTGAACCAATTTCTTCAATTCCATCATTTAAGGCCAACATGCAATAACTCGTACATCCCACAAGTTTATCTTTTCCGCCAACCAGGTAAATATTTTCGGTAATCGACGGTGCCAGCGAAATCACGCGTTTAACATCCTGTGCAAACACCGAAAAACCGGCAAGCAGCAATACCACGAGAATTTTAATCTTCATCCGTTTAAAATTAACAGGAAATCAGGTGCAGAAATCAATAGATTGATTCCCGAAACTTTGTTCCCGAAGTTCGTTCATCCATTTGCTGGCAGGTCTTCTGACTTATTCCCTTTGATCATTGCCTTCCCGTCATTGGCTGAACCGACAGTGGCGTGAGAAATGATCATTTTCTGAATTTACAGCTGCGGGTACAGTTCCGGATTTACACCGGATTCCCTAAACGCAATTGTGCGTAACCAACGCGCACAAAGATAAATAATTTTAAAGAGTACAAAATGCAGAACACAAACAGTTGTTTAAAAAATAAACATTTTGAAACTATTTCAACATTCACTCATAAGTTTTTTGGGGTATTCAATATCCACCAAAAATAGCCCCTGCGCCGGCGCTGATGCTCCTGCTGCCCCCCGATCCTGCTTTTCAATGATCTCACAAAACTGTTCGATACTGAGTTTGCTCTTCCCCACTTCCAACAGCGTTCCTACAATAGCACGCACCATATTGCGTAAAAACCGATCGGCTTTAATTGTAAATTTTAATTGTTCGCCATTTTTCGTCCATTCGGCGTGCATAATTTTGCAGTTGTTGGTTTTTACATCGGTATGCAGGCGACTGAAACTGGTAAAATCGGTGTAATTAAAAAGCCTTAATGCTGCCTGGTTCATTTTGTCCACATCGAGTGGTTTCAGGTATTTGTGGCTCGTTTCGGTTGCAAACGGATTTTTTTCGGTAGAAATAAAATAATGATAGGTTCGTGATAATGCACTAAACCGGGCATGTGCTTCCTCATCAACCGGCCACACTTTTTGCACAGCAATATCGGATGGTAAAAAACTATTGAGTTTATAAACGATGTCCAGATTTTCGGGAATACTATTTTGGGTATCAAAATGCAGAATAAAAAACGAGGCATGCACACCGGTATCGGTTCGTCCGGCACCAACAACAGCTATTTTTTCGCGCAGGATTTTTGATAGTGCGTCTTCCATCACCTCCTGAACAGAAACAGCATTAGGCTGAATTTGCCAACCATGGTAATTGGTTCCCTTGTAACTAAGTTGTAAAAAATAACGTTGTGGCATTTTTCTCGTTTTATCTGGGGGTAAAATTACAGAAAAAGTTGAAAGCACAGATTAACCAAAGTACCGGCAAAAAAATAGCCGCCTCTCTTTTTCAGAGAGGCGGCCCCAGTTAACCCCAAACACACGACTTCAGAACGAAGCCTAAAAGTTTTTGAAAGTGTTCATTAACTTTTTCAATCCTATCCCTTAGTTTCTAATGCAATTTTAGCTGTTTTAAAAGCAGGTTTTAATCCTCCAAAGCATCCGCTGTTACTCGTTATACTTAACAATTTATGGAGTTAAAACTATTCATTGTTTGTTTTAATTTGGCGGCCCTTTAAATGGGGCGTCAGGTTTATTTAATAAAATTAAAACATTAATTCATTAAAACCAAGAGTGATAAAGATGTTGTTTAACAATAAAGGCCCTAAACTGAAATTTTGACATTTTACAAATTACTGACTTCCAATCACATTCAAAACACGCACCAAACCAACTGACAACCAGACAGCTTAGCACTGAAATATTTTCACAAAATCAAAGATGGTATGGCATTTGATTTTTTCTTTTCAGCATGTTCAATGAATTGTTTAACCAAAAGTTAAAGGAGGATAAAGTCATGAAATTAGCAAGAAGAAACGAACCGTATTTTCCATCAGTCTTTGACAGGTTTTTCAACAATGAATTGATGGATTGGGATCACTCGAACTTTTCGAGCACAAACACTTCGTTACCGGCAGTAAACGTAAAAGAAACCGACGATGATTTTGTTATCGAGGTTGCAGCTCCGGGAATGAGCAAAAACGATTTTAACGTGAACTTTAAAAACAACGTGCTCACCATTTCTTCGGAAAAGAAAAACGAAAAAGAAGAAAAAAATGAGAACTATACACGCAAAGAGTTCAGTTACCAATCGTTTCAACGTTCGTTCACCGTTGCCGAAAATGCAGTAGTTGGCGAAAAGATTTCAGCCAAATACGACAATGGAATTTTACATATTATACTGCCAAAACGCGATGAGGTAAAACCTCAACCTGAAAGACAGATTAAAATTTCGTAAGGAGTAATAAAAACGTCGCTCAAAGATTTTGGGCGACGTTTTTAGTTGATTGCTTTCGGGAAGCAAACTTCATAAACCCTGCTTCTTTTCTAAAACCCATCGAATTGCAGCCTCCATCGTACTAAACGGCCGCGATTCGTAACCTCGGTCGCAAATACGAATTAACATGGGATATACTATATCTTCAGGATTTACAGTAACAATGGCAATTCTTTTATTTCCAAAAACATTGGGATTTTGTTGGTAAAATTCAGGAATTTCGACATGCTGCCCCGGCTCTATATCAAAATGAGCTGCCCTGTAATCAAGTACAAACCCAATAGTTTCTGCCGGAAATGTATCCTTCTCAATAGCATACAGCCAGGATTCTTTCACATCGTTAACGGTTATTAAACCAAAATAGGACTTAAATACAATACAATCTTTGTATTCATATTTAAATTTCTCTGCATCCATAGAATTATAAAGTTGTTTTGCGTCGGTATAAAACTACAAAATAAGACATCTTCACCTTAAATTGTAGCTTACTTTTACAAACTATCAACTGTTAGTTATGATGAAATTCCCAAACCGGGACTGAACACCCTGAACCTTCAACACCAATACTACTCCATAAGCGCCTGTTTGTCAATAATTCCCTTTTTGCTTTTCCAGCCGAACTCTGAAGTAAATCCGGTACAAATCATCGTCATCGTAATAATCAACCCATTCCACATTCGCCTTTCCATACTGCTTTGTAAGTTCGTATCCAAATGTAGCCCTTCCCCACGAAATTGCTGTTCCTACGCGGATGTCTGATTTTACCCCTGACCGATGCAAACGAAAATCTCCCGCGCCTGTTAAATCAAACGAAAACAACCTTTGTGAAAGCGGAAACCGAAAAAGATGCAGGGTAAGGTCATTTTCGAAGAAAAACCAGTTACCGGCAAACTGATCGCTTAAATTAACGCCTATTTCACTTACCAGAGTATGTGGCGTATAGCCTGATTTTGGAAATACATTGAGGTAATAACTCACCGCGGGGTTAAAATACATAAAATGGGTCAACACGTCTCGTCCTTCAATAATCTGCCCATGTTGCTTCCCAAAACTATCAATGATTTTGTGAATTCCACCGGCACCATCATTTCCTCCCTGAATCCACAAAGCCAATCCGGGAATTGGTTTTTTCTTGTTTAAAATACCGGGACCGCCCGACAATTGAATGGCCAGGTTATTCGACAAAAATTTCACCCAGGAAAACTCCACCGCACTAATCTCTACAAACGATTCGCCTCTGTAATACCGGCCATTTTCATCGAAACGCTGGCTATATTCCCGTTGTGTATAAAGGTCAGTTCTTATTCCAAACGAAAGCAAGCGCTTCTTCTCTGTTTTTTGATTGATAAAGGCTTTTATCAAAAACGATGAAGTAAATGCCACATCGTTTGATTTGCCGGAAAAAAGCAAATCAATATCATTTATATGCTGAATCAGTATATGACTCTTTTCAAAATAAGATTCGTTGCCATTTAAACTGCTTTGCGAAAAACAGGTGTTGGCAAACATGAGAAGTACGATTATAATAACGATTGATTTCAACACTATTTCTTCAATTCATGAATTAACATTAGCATATATTCGCCGCCAACAAAACAGGGAACCAATATATAAACACAATTTGTAATATGTACACCACAACAGATTATACTGCAACTTGTTTAATTATTTTTAACACTAAACTCCACATCAGAAAATTACCACTTTTGTACATCTTCGCAAAAACCAGGTTGTAGCTTATAAGACTATGCTCTACCAAATTCATTTCATTTAAAATCCCGGAACCAGTGCATAATTTCTTAACAAAATCCTAATAAGCTGTTATTCTTTGTTAACATCATAATTCGTTTCGCAATTACTTAATTTTTTTTAACAAAAGAATAGGGAAATAAATAGCATAATGCTTTAAATTCGTGCCTTCGAAAAAATTAGCAAATAAATTTATAAAAGATATGAATCAAGCAGTTGATATCAAAGAATTGAACGAGAGAATACAGAGAGAGAGTTCGTTTGTGGATATGATTTCCATGGAAATGAACAAGGTGATTGTTGGACAAAAACACCTGGTTGAAAGTTTGCTGATTGGCTTACTTTCCAATGGGCATATTTTGCTGGAAGGTGTTCCGGGATTGGCAAAAACGCTTGCCATAAAATCCTTGTCGCAAACCATCAGTGCTAAATTTTCGCGTATTCAGTTTACGCCCGACTTGCTGCCTGCCGACGTTCTGGGAACAATGATTTACAGCCAGAAAAAGGAAGAGTTCAGCATAAAAAAGGGACCAATCTTTGCCAACTTTGTATTGGCTGACGAGATTAACCGTGCACCGGCAAAAGTGCAATCGGCATTGCTCGAAGCCATGCAGGAACGTCAGATTACCATTGGCGACGAAACCTTTAAACTGGACGAGCCATTCCTGGTTATGGCAACGCAAAACCCGATTGAACAGGAAGGTACTTACCCGCTGCCTGAAGCGCAAGTCGATCGTTTTATGCTGAAAGTGGTAATCAACTACCCGAAAAAAGAGGAAGAACGTCAGATTATCAATCAGAACCTTTTGGCCCAATTCCCTGAAACAACAACCATTCTGAAACCGGAAGACATTATGAAAGCACGTAACGTGGTAAAAGATGTGTACATGGATGAAAAAATTCAGAAATACATTGTTGACATTGTTTTTGCCACACGCGAACCGGAAGAATATAAACTGGAAAAATATGCCGATATGATCGCTTACGGAGCATCGCCAAGGGCAGGAATCAGTTTGGCGCAGGCAGCAAAAGCTTTTGCTTTTATTAAGCGCCGTGGGTATGTAATTCCTGAAGATGTGCGTGCCGTTTGTCCTGATGTGTTGCGCCACCGTATCGGGCTGAGTTACGAAGCTGAGGCCAATAACATTACACAGGAAGAAATTATTACCGATATATTGAACCAGGTAGAAGTACCATAGTCGAGTCACAGTTAACAGTGGCAGTTTACAGCTGTTCAAACACAACTTTGAACACTGAACGTTAAACTTTGAACTCTAATTATGGAAACAACTGATTTATTAAAAAAAGTACGGAAGATTGAGATAAAAACACGTGGTTTGTCGCGCAATATTTTTGCCGGCGAGTACCACAGTGCTTTTAAAGGGCGCGGTATGGCATTCTCGGAGGTACGCGAATACCAGTTTGGCGACGATATTCGTAACATCGACTGGAACGTTACCGCCCGCTACAGTCATCCTTACGTGAAAATATTTGAAGAGGAACGCGAACTCACTGTGATGCTGCTGATTGATGTGAGTGGCTCGCGCGAATTTGGTTCGTTTGAGAAGCTGAAGAAAAATGTGATTACAGAACTGTCTGCAGTGCTTTCGTTTTCGGCTATTCAAAACAACGATAAAATCGGAGTGATCTTCTTTTCGGATAAAATCGAGAAATTCATTCCGCCCAAAAAAGGGAAAAGTCACATTTTGCGTATTATCCGCGAATTGATCGAATTTCACCCGGAAAGTAACGGCACCGACATTACCGAGGCTGTTCGCTACATGACCAACGCCATTAAAAAGCGCTGTACGGCTTTTATTATTTCCGACTTTATGGACGATAACAAAGACCTGGAAATGGCACTTTCTATCGCCAACAACAAGCACGACATGGTAGCGCTGAACATATACGACAAACGCGAAACAGAACTGCCATCTATCGGGATGATAAAACTTAAAGATGCTGAAAAAGGCAACTACGTTTGGGTAGACAGCAGTTCGAGTAAAACACGTAAACTTTATGCCGACTGGTGGATAAAACACATGGGCCGGCTGGATGTGATGTTCAAAAAAAGTGGTGTTGATTATGTATCGATAAATACCAACGAAGACTATGTAAAATCGTTAATGACCCTTTTTAAAAGACGGGCATTAAAATAGAGAAGCATGCAATTGAAAAAAGATATTTTAAAGAGTAACAAAGCACAGTTCGACTCCGCTCACTGTGACTGTCATCCTGAGCGAATCCGTCCCGATCATAGCATCGGGAGTCGAAGGGTGATGAACACCGGAGTTATGCTGTTGTTTATTACCCTGTTTTTATTTGCAGGAACAACGCAGGCACAGCGCATAAAAGCCACTGCCAGCCTCGATTCTGCAAATATTCTGATTGGCGACCAGGTAAAACTTTTCCTGGAAATAGATCATCCGAAAGATGTAAACGTACAGTTTCCGGCGGTTCCGGATACGATTAACAGTCTGATTGAAGTGATCAGCCGTTCGGGTGTCGATACTTTTGAGCTGGATGATGAGAAGCTGATGAAACAAATTCAGGCCTACACCATTACCAGTTTCGACAGTGGAAGTTACCGCATTCCGCCTTACTGGTTTAAAATCGATGTGGACGGAACCATTGATTCCATTCCCAGCAACGGTGTTACGCTGAATGTTTACACCATGGAGATCGACACCACCAAAGGGCCAACCGACATAAAAATGCCCTACGATGCACCGCTGACGTTAAAGGAAGTTACGCCTTACATTTTGGGAGTAATTCTTATCGGAGCGATTATATTCTTCCTGTTATATTCAATTAAGCGGAAGAAAAATAACAAGCCGATATTTGCACGTCCGGCAAAACCAAAAGAGCCGGCGCACATTATTGCATTGCGTGAGCTGGACCGTATTAAAACGGAAAAAGTTTGGCAGCAAGGCAAAACCAAACAATATTACAGCGAGCTTACCGACACGCTGCGCGAATACATTGAAGACCGTTTTGGTATTCGGGCCTTGGAGCAAACCACCGACGAAACCATTGAAAGTTTCAGGGTGCAGAAAAGCTTAATTAACGAGAAACATTTCTCGAACCTGACGCAGTTATTACAATTAGCCGATTTGGTAAAGTTTGCCAAATATCAGCCACTGCCCGACGACGATAACCTGTCGCTGGTAAACGCCTATTTCTTTGTGAACGACACGAAAAAAGAGGAACAGAAAAAGGCTGACAGCAAAGACGCTGACAAAGGAGATAATGATGAAAACATTGAAGAAGTTGAGATAAAATAAAAAGAGATGTTTGAAGGATTGACATTTAAAAACCCTGAGCTATTTCACATCCTGTGGGTATTAATTCCCATGGTGGTGTGGTATATTTTCAGGCAGAAAAAAAATACCGCAAGCATCCAGGTTTCATCCACCGCTTCGGTAATAAAAGCCCCAAAAACGATCCGGCATTATTTGCGCCATCTGGTGTTTGTGTGCCTGCTTATCGCCATCAGTTTTTTTGTGGTAGTGCTGGCTCGTCCGCAATCGTCAAGAAACTGGGAAAAGAGCGAAACAGAAGGTATCGACATTGTAATTGCGCTTGATATTTCAAGCTCGATGTTGGCGCAGGATTTTCAGCCCGACCGCCTGGAAGCGGCAAAAAATGTGGCCATGGAATTTATTTCGGGGCGCGAATACGACCGCATGGGACTCGTGGTTTTTGCCGGCGAAGCATTTACGCAATGTCCGCTAACTACCGACCGCGCCGTATTGCTCAACCTGTTTAAAGATATTGAAAGCGGTATGATTGAAGACGGTACAGCTATTGGAAACGGACTGGCAACTTCGGTGGCCCGTCTGAAAGACAGCGAAGCCATCAGCCGCGTGGTAATTCTGTTAACCGACGGTGAAAACAACCGTGGAGAAGTTGCCCCGGTTACAGCTGCCGAAATTGCCAAAACTTTTGGCATTCGTGTTTATACGGTTGGAGTGGGAAGTATCGGAACAGCGCCCTACCCTGTGCAAACTCAATTTGGCGTCCAGTTGCGCGACATGCCGGTAAAAATTGACGAAGAAACCTTGCAGGAAATATCGTCGCTTACCGACGGAAAATATTTCCGGGCAACCAGCAACACCAAGCTGGAAGAGATTTACAAAGAAATTGACGCGTTGGAAAAGTCAAAAATTGAAGTGCGCGAATTCAGCCGCAAATCGGAAGAATTTATGCCGTTTGCCCTGCTTGGGGCACTGTTTTTGATTGTGAGTTTATTCCTGCGTTTAACCATATTCAGAAGTATCCCATAAAAAGATAGAAGAATGGAAATGTTTAGGTTTGCAAATATCGAATACTTATGGGGATTATTACTAATTCCGCTGCTGGCATTGTTTTTTGTCTGGTCGCGCATTTCGCGCCGACGTGCTTTAAAAAAGTTTGGGCAGCAGGAAATTCTGGGGCAGCTGATGCCTTACAGCTCAGGCAACCGACCTGTTGTTAAGTTTATCATTTTAATGTTGGCGCTGGCATTCTTTATTGTTGGAATTGCCCGTCCGCAGTTCGGATCGAAATTAAAAACCGAAAAACGCGAAGGTGTTGAGTTGATGATCGCGCTCGACGTGTCGAACAGTATGATGGCCGAAGATATTCAGCCCAACCGTTTGGAACGTGCAAAACGTGCCATTTCTCGACTGGTTGATCGTTTGAAAGACGACAAGATCGGCTTGATCGTTTTTGCCGGCGATGCATACACGCAGCTGCCAATTACTACCGATTACAATTCGGCGAAACTGTTTTTGAATTCGGTGAATACGCAAATCGTGCCAAAACAGGGAACCGCCATTGGAGCGGCCATCGATCTGGCTCGAAAATCGTTTACGCCAAACGGCGAGGCCAACAAAGCGATTATAATTATCACCGACGGTGAAAACCATGAAGATGACGCACTGGCATCAGCAAAGGCTGCGTTGGATGAAGGTGCCATTGTACACACTATTGGAATGGGTTTACCGTCAGGATCGCCAATTCCGGTGCTGCGGAACGGACAAACCGATTATTTGAAAGACCGCGACGGAAATGTGGTGGTAACAAAATTGAATGAACAAATGCTGGAGCAAATTGCTGCTACCGGTGGAGGCATTTATGTGCGTGCCAATAATGCACAAGTGGGGTTAAATGCCCTGTTCGATGAAATAAATAAAATGGAGAAACAGGAAATGGAAACGCGTACTTTTTCGGAATACGACGACCAGTTCCAGTATTTCTTTGCCGTGGGATTGTTTTTGCTCTTGCTGGAATTTGTAATACTTGAACGCAAAAACAAGTATTTGAAGCGGATAAAATTGTTTGGATAGAAGGAGGAGAGATGAAAAAGACAATCATATTATCATTATTTATAGTTTTTTCGGTAACTGTTTTCGGGCAAAACGAACGGAAATTTGTACGCAACGGAAATAAACTTTTTATGGAAGCCGTGCGCGATACCATGAAAATTGATTCCGTTAAATTTAGTAATGCAGAAACCGAATACCGGAAGGCGTTGGAAAAACGTCCTGAAGATTTGAAATGGAATTACAACCTGGCAGATGCTTTGTATAAACAACAAAAATTTGAAGATGCCGAAGGTAAATTCTCAGAATTGGCAGAAAAGATGGAAGAACCTGCAGAGCGTGCCCGTGTTAACCACAACCTGGGAAATACGCAGCTGATGCAGGAGAAACTGGATGAAAGTATCGAATCGTATAAAAAGGCTCTGCGTGAAAATCCCGATGATCTGGAAACAAAATACAACCTGGCTTATGCGCAAATGCTGAAAAAGAAAAAAGAGCAGCAACAGCAGCAAAATAAAGATCAAAACCAGGATCAGAATAAAGACCAAAATAAGGACCAGAACAAAGATCAAAACAAGGATAAAAACGATCAGAATAAAGATAACCAGGACAAAAACAAAGATCAGAACAAGGATCAGCAGGACCAGAATAAAGATCAAAACAAACAGGATCAGGACCAAAATCAGAACAAAGACCAAAATAAAGACCAGCAACAGCAACAACCTCAGCAAAACAAAATTTCGAAACAGGATGCTGAGCAACTGTTGCAGGCTTTACAAAACGACGAACGCGACATTCAGGATAAGGTAAAAAAAGCGAAAGCTGCCAAAGCCAAACGTACGCGATCGGAAAAAGAATGGTAGGGGAAACGATTAAGGATTAAAGATTAAGGATTAATCGGATACAAAAAGAAGCAATTGAACAAAAACAATAATTTTGTAGGCTTTGATACAATGATGAAAAAACTGATAATATATATTTTTCTTTTTTGCGCGGCGGTTGCAGCCCGGGCCGAACAAACCCGTTTTACCATGTCGGCACCAAGCGCCGTTGAAATGCGACAACAATTCAGGCTTAGCTTTCAAATTAACGACAGGGGAACAAATTTGCAGCTTCCTCCGGGATTAAGCGACAATTTCCAGATTTTAATGGGGCCGAGTACCAGTCAATCAACCAGTATTCAAACCATCAACGGGAAAACAACTTCCGAGGTAACGTTTTCGTACACCTATATTTTGCGTGCCAAAACAGAAGGAACTTTCGAAATTCGTCCGGGATCGATAGAAGTAAACGGAAAGGTTTTTGAATCCAATAAGCTGTCTATTCAGGTGGTAAAGGCACAGGCACAACCCAGGCAGTCGCAGGGAGGCGCTACACAACCACAACAAGGCGCATCGCAAAATGTGGAGCTCGACAAAGACAACCTGTTTGTTCGTGTTGATTTAAGCAAACGAAACGTTTACCGCGGAGAGCAAATTATTGCCACCGTTAAATTGTATGTAAATCCGAATGTTCCGGTGCATGGTTTTGATGAAGTAAACCTGCCCACTTACGAAGGTTTTTACACCCAGGACATTGATATTCCGCAGCAGATAAACTTCACCCGCGAGGTGTACAACGATAAAATTTACCAGGTTGGCACATTGAAAAAGACCATCCTTTTCCCGCAGCAAAACGGACGATTAACAATCGAGCCATTCAGTATGGCACTGTTGATTCGTGAGCGGGTAAAAGCACGCAGTTTCTTCGATGATTTCTTTGACAATTACCGTACAGTACGAGCACGCGTTACCAGCGATGCCGTTTCGGTGAATGTAAAAGACCTGCCAACCGAACCGGCCAATTTTATGGGCGGAGTGGGTAACTTTAATGTTTCGTCGGAGATTAGCAGTACCAATGTTACCACCAACGACGCGGTTACACTAACGATGAAAATATCGGGTAACGGAAATATCCGACTGGTTCGTTCGCCTGAACTGGAACTGCCAAGTGATTTTGAAGTGTACGACCCGCGTGCAACCGACAATGTACAGGCCAACGATAATGGCGTTTCGGGAAATAAAACCATTGAGTACCTTTTCCAGCCACGTTTTGAGGGCGACTATGAAATTCCACCGATCAGATTTGCGTATTTCAACCCAGCTACAGGAAAATACGAAACCAAATCGACTCAGGCTTACAAGCTGCACGTTGAAAAAGGAACCGAAGAGCAATCGACCACCGTTATCAGCTCGCGCCGTAAAGAAGACTTGCAATTGATCGGACAGGATATCCGCTTCATTAAATCAGGCAAACCGATGTTACAGGTAAAAGGACACACCTTCTACGGAAGTACCATCTTTTATCTGATCTACCTGATTAGTGCGCTGCTGTTTGTTGTACTGTATTTTGTGTACCGCAAAAAAGCCCGCGAAAATGCCAACATTGCACTGGTACGAAATAAAAAGGCCAACCGCGTTGCTGTTAAACGACTGAAAGCAGCTGCCGGTTATATGAAACACAACAACAACGAAGCTTTCCACGAAGCAATTTTAAAAGCTTTCTGGGGCTATTTGAGCGACAAACTGGGAATTCCGGTTGCCGACCTGAACCGCGAAAACGCAGTGGCAAAACTGCAGGACAGAAATGTTGCCGAGGAAGTAATTAAAGACTTTGAGGAAGTGGTTGACCAATGCGAATTTGCAAGATATGCTCCGGCTGGTGGATCAGAAGCACGCCATGATTTGTATAAGAAGGCTGAGACCACAATGAGCCGTTTTGAAAAACAAATTAAACGCTAGAACAATGAAAAGGATACTAATATTCATACTACTTATAGCTCCGTTTTTTAGTTTCGCACAGGAAACAAATGAGCAACTTTGGGAGAAAGCAAACGCTTATTACACCACCGAAGAATACCAACAGGCCGTTTCTGCCTACGAGCAGATTTTAGCTACCGGCGAAGAATCGGCTAAAGTCTATTTCAACCTGGGAAATGCCTATTTTAAAACCGGCGACATTAACAATGCCATTTTAAATTACGAACGTGCCAAAGTACTGGCTCCGCACGACGAAGACATTGCTTTTAACCTTCAGGTAGCCAACCAGTATGTGGTAACTCAAATAGAGGAATTGCCAAAACCGTTTTTCCTGCGCTGGAAAAATTCGGTAATCAATAAATACCCGGCCGATACCTGGGCAACCATCAGCATTGCGTCCTTTGTATTGTTCCTGTTGCTGCTCGGTGCTTTTTTCTTCAGCAAAACGGTTGCCGTAAAACGCCTGTCGTTTTGGGTGGGCATTTTCGCAGTGCTTTTGTCAGGTTTTGCGGTCTCTCACGCAGCACAGCAAAAAGCCAGAATCAATAACCGGAACACCGCCATCGTTTTCTGCCCGCGTGTTACGGTAAAAAGTTCGCCCAGCGAAACCGGCACCGACCTGTTCCTGATTTACGAAGGATTAAAACTGGAAATTACCGATCAGCTCGACAGCTGGACCGAAATAAAACTGGCCGACGGTAACCAGGGATGGCTCCCCGATTCTTGTATTGTGAGAATCTAGCCCCCCTTTTCTTCCTATCCCCCATTACTATAACTTACCTGTTAGTAAACAAAACGGTATTATTCTGCGTTGTTTAATTGCAAATCATACGCATATACTTTATTTTTAGAAGTACCTGAGTTATCAGACTGTTGAGATTTTAGTGCATTGCGATTTTGTTAGTAGGTTACAGTAGTAATGAACATGAAACCAGAATGTAGATGAGATTGTACAACGCCTGTTCAATAAAGATCTCGAAGGTTGTAACAGCCAGTTACAGCACCTCCTTTTCGTATGCCACGAGTTTGTTGAGTAAAGAACATCGGGATGCTATTTACAGCATTTACGGTTTTGTTCGTTTGGCCGATGAAATAGTGGACACTTTTCACGATAACGACAAAGCCTACCTGCTCAATAAATTTGACGAAGATTTTAAAGATGCCATGAAACGCGGCATCAGTCTGAATCCGGTTCTTCAGGCATTTCAGTACACCGTAAAAAAATACAATATCTCGCTGGCTCATGTCGATGCCTTTCTTACCAGCATGAGATATGATCTGGAGAAAAAAGAATACAAAACAAAACTTGAGGCTAACCAATACATTTACGGTTCGGCCGATGTAGTTGGTTTGATGTGTTTAAAAGTATTTTGCGATGGTGATCAGGAAAAATTCGACGAGCTGGTGACTCCTGCCATGAAACTTGGCTCTGCTTTTCAGAAAGTAAACTTTTTGCGCGACCTGCGTGAAGACACCGAAACCTTAGGCCGGACTTATTTTGCGGAATTATGCACCAAAGATTTCTGCGACGAAGAAAAGAAGCGCATTATAAAAGATATTGAAACCGATTTTGAAGCGGCTTACGAAGGCATTAAAATGCTGCCCGGAAAATCGAAACTGGCGGTGCTTTTGGCTTATAATTATTATCGCTTACTGCTAAATAAATTAAAAGAAACGCCGGCATCGGTAATTATGCAAAACAGGGTGCGCATTCCGAACTACAAAAAAATGCTGATCATGGTAAAAGCAAAAACACTCTATAATCTCAGACTCGTATGACGAACAACAACAAAATAGAAAAAGTTATCCTGGTTAACGAAAACGACAAGGTACTTGGAGAAATGGAAAAAATGGAGGCGCACGTAAAAGGGCTGCTCCATCGGGCCATTTCTGTGTTTATCGTCAATTCAAAAGGCGAATGGCTCATTCATCAGCGGGCCTTAAACAAGTATCACTCCAACGGGCTTTGGACCAATACCTGCTGCAGCCACCCCTTCCCCGGCGAAACCAGCATTGACGCAGCCAACCGCCGATTAATGCAAGAAATGGGAATGCAGGCGCCCTTACAGGAAATATTTGCTTTTACCTACAAAGAAGAGTTAGATAATCGGCTGACTGAACACGAACTCGACCGTGTTTTTATTGGTTTCAGCGATGATAAGCCGGAGCCAAATGCCGATGAAGTTTCCAGTTGGAAATACATCAACTTCGAAGAATTAAGAAAGGACATAAAGAACAATCCGGAGAACTACACCGTTTGGTTTAAAAAGATATACGAGCGCGTTGAAGAACATTTAAAAGTACAAACGTGAATATACTAATTGCCATAGCAGCCTTTTGTTTTATGGAGTTCGTTGCATGGTCGAACCATAAATTTGTGATGCATGGTTTTTTGTGGAAATGGCACCGCGATCATCATGTAAACGACCACAAAAAAAACGCCTCGCAAACCGAGTTGTACAAACCCGGCTTCGAAAAGAATGATTACTTTTTCCTCGTTTACGCCATTCCGGCAATCGTTGTTCTTATCGTTGGTTTCTTCTTTCATATCCCGGCACTAATTTCTTTGGGCATTGGAATTAGTTTGTACGGGCTGACCTACTTCGCCATTCACGATGTAATGATCCACCAACGGCTCAACATTCCGTTTTTAACCCATACAAAAAATAAATACCTCAGGGCCGTTCGCGAGGCACACCTGGCACATCATCGCGGAAAGAACATTCGCGATTTTGACAACTATGGATTACTGATTTTTCAATCTCGTTTTTTAAAGAAATAAATGTCATTGTACTTTATACTACTTACGGCTTCCGGCGCAGTGCCTTTGCTCCTCAGTTTCGATAAACGACTGCAGTTTTACAAACAGTGGAAATATGTTTTTTCTTCCATTCTGTTGGTGGCTTTGGTGTATATCATTTTCGATGTGAATTTTACAAACCGGGGAATTTGGGGTTTTAACCCGGAATATCTTTCCGGCATTTATTTGTTTTCGCTTCCTTTAGAAGAAATCCTGTTTTTTGTGGTTATTCCCTATGCCAGTATTTTCCTGCACGAATCTATCCGGGAATATTTTCCAAAGCTGGAAATACCCAAGTCAATAAATATGGCATTGACAATAGCACTAATTGTTTTGTGCGTATTAATAGCCGTTTTCAACATTGATAAAAGCTACACGTTTTACATTTCACTGAAACTCGCGGTTGCTTTGCTGCTGGCTTTACTTTTAAGCAGCAGAATTCCCCGTTCGTTTTTTATCACTTTCATCGTCATCCTTATTCCATTTTTGATCGTAAACGGAATTTTAACCGGATCGTATATCAATGGAGAAGTAGTATGGTACAACAACAACGAAAACCTGGGATTACGGGTTTTCACTATTCCTGTTGAAGATTTTGCCTATGCTTTTAGCATGATTTTATATAACTTTCTGCTTATTGAACAGCTAATAAAATGGAGGAGCAAATGATTAACATCAGAAACATAGCACAATCCTTCCGTTCGAATTTCAGCTACCTTGTGTCGATCATCATTATTTTTTATCTGGTAGGTTTTTCAGGACTCACCATGCCCTCAACCCGTCCGTTTTTCATCCACTTAACGCCTTTTGCTTTATTGCTGAGTAGCTTGGTCGTTGGCTTGTTTCACAGCAAATTTTCCGCAAAAACAATATTGGTCTTTATATTCATTTACGCAGCAAGTTTTATGGTTGAGTTGATTGGTGTAAACACCGGAAGTATTTTTGGCCACTACACATACGGTCACGGATTGGGCATAAAACTTTTTAACACGCCGCTTATTATCGGACTAAACTGGCTGCTGCTTGTTTATGTGTCGAACTCGGTAATGGAAAGAACCAACTGGAATCCCCTATTTAAAGTTTTTGGAGCATCATTTTTATTGCTGACCTACGATGTGCTTTTGGAACAAGTAGCGCCGAACCTTTCCATGTGGACGTTCAGCGAATCAGCAGTTCCGGTGCAAAACTACGTGGCCTGGTTTCTTTTGGCATTGCTTTTTTCACTGGTCATCAAGCTGTTGAAAATAAATACGAAAAACCGGATTGCACCGGTGGTTTTTGGAATTCAGGCTTTATTTTTTGCCGCCTTACTTTTAACTTTAAACTAAAACTTTGATCATAAAAGCAAAACATAATTTTGTCCTCGACCCGTTTTTCAGAAATTATGTACTCTGGAAAATGAAAAGACACTTTCAGTCGTTTACCATTAATGGCGCGGTACAGGATAAAAGCTTGCCAATTCTTTTGATTTGCAATCACGTGAGCTGGTGGGACGGAATATGGACTTTGTACACCAATCAGCAATTGTTTAAACGGAAATACCATTTTATGATGCTTGAAGAAGAACTTCGAAAAAACTGGTTTTTCCAATATACCGGTGGCTTTTCCATAACAAAACAATCGAAGTCAATTTTTGAAACCTTTGATTACACCGCCAAATTATTGTCGGATGCACAGAACCTGGTTTTGTTATTTCCACAGGGGAACATAAAAAGCATCTATCAAAACAAATTTGTGTTCGAGAAGGGAACTGAAAAGATTCTGCAACGCACAAAAAATGATATTCAGATCATTTTTCAGGCCAACCTCATCGATTATTTCGCCGATGCAAAACCAAATGCGTTTTTCAATCTGCATCATTACACCGGTGCCTGGAACGTTGATGAAATAGAAAACGCATACAACACTTTTTACGAACAGTGTTTGCAAACACAAGCTAAAAAAGAGATTTAACAATGATAATTGCAGCGTGGATCATATTCGGTTTTACGGCGACACAACTTGGTGTTGTTTTGCTGAATGCAATTTTCAGGCAGCCACTTCCCCCTTGCCCAAACGATTTTAGTCCGCTGGTTTCCATCCTTATTCCGGCGCGTAACGAAGAACAAAACATTGGCCGCCTGCTTAAGGATATCCAACAGCAGAAATGGCAAAATTTTGAGGTACTGGTTTTTAACGATCAATCGACGGATAAAACCGCTAAAATTGTTGAATCGTTCACAAAAACAGATCAGCGTTTTCAGCTATTCAATTCTGACGGACTACCAAACGGTTGGTTGGGGAAAAACTATGGTTGTTACCAATTAGCACTGGAAGCGAAAGGAAGTTACTTTTTGTTTCTGGATGCTGATGTTCGAATTTCGGGAGCAATAATCGCCGGAACAATTGCCAAAGTGCAACAACACAACTTAGGATTGTTATCCATTTTCCCCAAACAAATTATGCACACCTGGGGCGAATACCTCACGGTGCCGATAATGAATTTCATTCTGCTAAGTTTGTTGCCCTTGATTTTTGTACGGGTTATGCCCGTTTCGTCGATGGCAGCAGCAAACGGCCAGTTTATGCTGTTTGATGCCAAAATATATCGTGAAACACAACCGCATTACAACTTTCGGAATAACAAAGTGGAAGATATCTCAATAGCTCGTTTCTTCAAGCAAAATGGAATACAAATCGCTTGTCTGTCGGGAAATGCTTCAATTTCCTGTCGCATGTACAATTCGTTTAGCGACGCTGTAAACGGCTTCTCAAAAAATGTAATTATGTTCTTCGGGAACTCCGGGATAATGGCTGTTCTTTTTTGGCTAATTACCACACTGGGATTTATTCCCGTTCTTATTGCTTTGCCAACAGTACACATTTTTATCTATTTGTTCATGCTGGTTAGCATTCGTATTTTAATTAGTGTTATCAGCCATCAAAATCGGTTAAAAAATCTGCTGTTGGCAATTCCTCAACAAGTAGTGCTGGGTATTTTCATTATAAAAGCATTTCTCAATAAATCAAAAAAAGCCTACCAATGGAAAGGAAGAACGATATCATAATTACACTGCTTTTAGCCTTTTCCCTTTCGGGAAGTGCTTTTGCTTCGAACAAGGAAAAAATTTATGCGGCCTATATTAGCAATCGCATGATTGATTGGCAAATAGTGATCGATAGTATGGAGCAAAACAAAACAGGAAATGCGGCTTACCTCAGCGAACTGGTAAACTACCAATACGGTTACATTGGTTATTGTCTGGCTGAAGATGATGATAAGAAAGCCAAACATTACCTCGATCTGGCTGAAAACAACCTGGACATCTTGGAGAATAAAAACTTTGATCCGGCACTTGTGAATGCGTATGAAGCGGCTTTCTGGGGCTTTAAAATTGGCCTGTCGCCAATAAAGGCACCAATCTTTGGACGCAGGTGTATTAAAAATGCTGATCGGGCGCTGGAATTAAACAACCAACTCCCTTTTGCCCATGTGCAATATGGCAATGCGTATTTTTATATGCCGGCTGTTTTTGGCGGATCGAAACAAGTAGCCATCGAGCATTTTTTGCTGGCCATTAAGCAAATGGAGACTTCACCCGAAGAATTAAAGAACAATTGGAATTACCTGAGTTTACTGAGTTTAACCGCACAATCTTATGAAGAATTGAACGAATTTGGCAAAGCGCAGGTTATATACGAGAAAGCATTAAAATTTGAACCCAATTTTAAATGGATTAAAGACGAACTTTATCCTGACTTAAAAACAAAACTGAAACAACAATGAAGAAAAAGGTTTTGATAGTAGGTGCCGGAATCGGTGGACTGGCAACAGCAATTCGCCTGGTAAAAAACGGTTACAAAGTTGAAATGCTGGAAAAGAACGAACAAGCCGGCGGAAGGCTGAACCAGATAAAAAAAGATGGTTTTACTTTCGATACCGGTCCCAGTTTTTTCAGCATGTCATACGAATTTGAGGAGTTTGCCAAAGAATGTGGCATTCAGCTGCCGTTTGAATATGTGGAACTCGATCCGCTTTACACGGTAAATTTCAGAGGCGACGACAAAACCTATTTTTTGTATAAAGACATTGATAAACTGGCCGAACAATTTGCCGACATCGAACCCGATTTTAAAGAAAAGTTTGAGCGTTACATGGACAAAGCCGGTGCGCTTTTCCTCGACACCGTTGATATTGTAATCAAACAAAACTTCGACTCGCTGGCGGGTTATGTATGGGCATTAATGCGTGTAAACCCGGTGCATATTCCGGTATTGTTCAAAAGCTTCTGGAACCACGTTACAAAATACTTTTCGTCATCGCAGGCACAACAGATTATTTCGCTAGTGGCTTTTTTCCTCGGGCGTACACCTTTCGATACCATGGGAATCTACAGCCTGCTTTCGTACACCGAATTTAAACACGACGGCTACTACAACGTAAAAGGCGGAATGTATAAAATTATTGAAGGTTTTGTGGATGTGCTCAAAAAGGAAAACGTAAAAATCCTTTACAACACCGAAATAAAAGGATTCACAGAAAACAACGGAGTACTTCAATCGCTTACCGATCAAAACGGAAAAACGTGGTCGGCCGACAGTTACCTTATTAATTCGGATGCAGCCTGGTTCAGAGGGAATATTTTTAAACGTCCGGCTTATGCTCCCCCCAAACTCGACAAAATGAGCTGGACAATGGGCTACCTTACCTTTTACATCGGGCTAAAATGCAAACTACCACAGGTAAATCATCACAACTATTACCTGGGAACGAATTATAAAGACTATGCCGAAAATGTAATGAAGGACCCGGGGACATTACAGAAACCGTATTACTATGTAAATGTCCTCTCGAAACACAATAACGATTGCGCACCCGAAGGTTGCGAAAGCCTGTTTTTTGTTTGCCCGGTGCCTAACCTTTATTTCAAAAGAGACTGGTCGGATAAAGATCAGATCGTTGACAGTATTATTGAAGACTTCTCGGAACGGATTGGAACGAATATAAAAGACGAAATCGTATCGCGCACCATTTATACGCCACAAGTGTGGCAAAACCGCTTTAATTTACATCGCGGCGCCGGACTTGGCCTTTCGCACAACATGAACCAAATTGGCATAATGCGCCCGCGCAATATCGACGAGAAATACAAGAACGTTTTTTATGTTGGTGCCTCCACTGTTCCCGGCGCCGGAATTCCGATGGCTATAATCAGCTCAAAACTAGCTTTTAAGCGCATTCAGCAACATGTTTCATAACATAACACAATTCGGGTTATCAATGTAGCACAAAACCATAAATTAACACACTGAATATCAGACCGTAACAATTCATCCGATTCATTAATTCCACATATTGATATATATCAAATCTCCCCGGCTATGTTATGTGATTAAAATTACAAATAGAAAACTTATATTATGGTTTATTTATGTACGGTATATATCGATATCAGTGAACTGTAATAGTTAATTTCTATAGGAATTAAGTCAACTTTTCACGATATTTATTGTTAGTAAAAGCGACAAATAATACGTCGACAATATTCAAAAAAACTAAATATCTTATGTTTGATTTAGACCTAGTAAAAAAAGTGTATTCAGAACTCCCTGAGAAGGTGAAACAAGCCAAAGGAATTCTGAATAAGCCAATGACGTACGCAGAAAAAATTCTTTATTCTCACCTGTTTGCAGCGCAGGAATTAGCTGCCTTTAAACGAGGAGCAGATTATGTTGATTTTGCTCCCGACCGGGTAGCCATGCAGGACGCCACTGCGCAGATGGCATTACTTCAATTTATTAACTCAGGAAAAAAGCGGACAGCTGTGCCGTCAACCGTGCATTGCGATCACTTGATTCAGGCGCAGGTGGAAGGAAAAACCGACCTCTCTGTTTCAAAAACCGCTAATAAGGAAGTTTTTGATTTCCTCGAGTCCGTTTCGAATAAATACGGAATAGGATTCTGGAAACCGGGAGCCGGTATTATTCACCAGGTGGTTTTGGAAAATTATGCATTCCCGGGTGGAATGATGATTGGAACCGACTCGCACACCGTTAACGCGGGTGGACTGGGAATGGTTGCCATTGGAGTTGGCGGTGCCGATGCTGTTGATGTGATGGCAGGAATGGCCTGGGAGCTAAAAATGCCCAAAATGATCGGTGTAAAACTCACCGGGAAACTAAGTGGCTGGGCGGCTCCAAAAGATGTAATTCTTAAAGTGGCCGGAATCCTGACCGTAAAAGGTGGAACCGGGGCCATTATCGAATACTTTGGCGAAGGTGCAAAATCGCTTTCAGCAACCGGTAAAGGAACGATCTGTAATATGGGTGCTGAAGTAGGTGCTACCACAAGTATTTTTGCTTACGACGAAAGTATGGAGCGTTATTTACGCGCTACAGGTCGCGCAGAAGTTGCCGATCTGGCCAACGGTGTTAAAGAACACCTTGATGCCGATGATGAGGTTTATGCCAATCCTGAACAATATTACGACGAGCTGATCGAGATCAATCTTTCAGAACTGGAGCCACACGTAAACGGGCCATTTACTCCCGACCGTGCTACTCCTATCTCGAAAATGAAAGCTGAAGCCGAAGCCAATGGATGGCCAATGGATATATCGGTGGGATTGATCGGTAGTTGTACCAACTCATCGTACGAAGATATTTCGCGCGCTGCATCGATTGCCAAACAAGCCGAAGAAAAAGGTTTGATCGCAAAATCGGAATTTACCATTACTCCGGGATCGGAGCAAGTGCGTTACACCATCGAACGCGATGGATTTATTGATACTTTCGAAAAAATTGGCGGAAAAGTATTTGCCAATGCCTGTGGACCATGTATCGGTCAGTGGGCGCGCCCCGGAGCTGAAAAAGGAGAGAAAAACACGATTGTGCACTCGTTCAACCGTAACTTCTCGAAACGTGCCGACGGGAACCCGAATACCCACGCTTTTGTAACATCGCCCGAAATGGTAACAGCGCTGGCCATTGCCGGCAGGTTGGATTTTAATCCGGCTACCGACACGCTGACCAACAAAAACGGCGAAGAAGTAAAACTCGACCTTCCAACAGGCGAAGAATTGCCAAGCAAAGGCTTTGATGTAAAAGATCCCGGGTTCCAGGCTCCGGCAGCCGACGGTTCAAACGTTGTGGTGAATGTTGCCGACGACTCGAATCGTTTACAGCTTTTATCGCCTTTCGACAAATGGGACGGACAAAATATAACAGGTGCAAAACTGCTGATTAAAGCCGAAGGAAAATGTACCACCGACCACATTTCAATGGCCGGACCGTGGTTACGTTTCCGTGGTCACCTTGATAACATTTCGAATAACATGCTTATTGGTGCCGTTAACGCGTTTAATGGCGAAACCAACAAAGTGAAAAACCAGCTTACCGGCGAATACGATGCAGTTCCTGCCGTTCAGCGCCAGTACAAAGCTGAAGGAATTCCAACGATTGTGGTTGGCGATCATAACTATGGCGAAGGATCGTCGCGCGAGCATGCCGCCATGGAGCCTCGTCATTTGGGAGTAAAAGCGGTAATCGTTAAATCGTTTGCACGGATCCACGAAACCAACCTGAAAAAACAGGGAATGTTAGGATTGACGTTCGATAATGAAAGCGATTACGACTTGGTTCAGGAAGACGATACATTCAACTTTGTTGACCTGGTGGATTTTGCACCTGACAAACCACTTACTGTGGAGCTCGTTCATGCCGATGGATCGAAAGACACCATTAAAGTGAACCACACTTACAATGAGCAACAGATTGAGTGGTTTAAAGCCGGATCGGCATTGAATCTGATCAAAAAACAAAACGCGTGATAAGCATTGAAATGAAAACTTCGGCGTTGTTTCACAAATTTGAAATCCTCATCCCGATAGAATCGGGACTCCGGTATTCAAATTAGTTCACGCCTTGAATTTTCCTATTTCAATGATCATCACAGGAAAGATAATTAGCCCCGGGCTTCAGCCCGGGGTATAATACAAAATAGTACAAAAGGCGAATCCGGTACAGTTAAACAAATATTCAGGCCAACTATTCGCCGCATACTGAAAACATAAAAAGACATACAACAAAATAATTATAACCAGTAAATTAATTGATTACGACCATGCAAAAGATCAAAGTACAAAATCCGGTTGTCGAACTCGACGGTGATGAAATGACCCGGGTAATATGGGATTTCATCAAACAAAAACTCATTCTACCCTATCTTGATATCGATTTGAAATATTACGATTTGGGAATGGAAAGCCGCGATGCCACCGACGACCAAATAACTATAGACGCAGCCCACGCTATCCGGAAATATGGAGTTGGGGTAAAATGTGCCACCATTACACCCGATGAAGCCCGTGTGGAAGAATTCGGCCTGAAGAAAATGTGGAAGTCGCCAAACGGAACTATCCGCAACATTTTGGGAGGAACGGTTTTCCGCGAGCCGATCATGATTTCGAATATTCCGCGTTTGGTACCGGGGTGGAAACAGCCCATTTGTATCGGTCGTCACGCGTTTGGCGATCAGTATCGTGCTACCGATTTTCTCACCAAAGGAAAAGGTAAGTTAACGATTACGTTTACGCCGGAAGACGGCAGTGAACCGATCTCGCATGAAGTTTTCGATTTCGAAGGAAACGGACTGGCGATGGCTATGTACAACACCGATGAGTCGATTATTGGTTTTGCCCACTCGTGTATGAACCAGGCACTCGACAAAAAGTGGCCGCTGTATATGTCAACAAAAAATACCATCTTAAAAGCCTATGATGGTCGTTTTAAAGACCTGTTCCAGATGGTTTACGAGAACGAATACCGCGAGAAATTCGAAGCTGCCGGAATTTGGTACGAACACCGTTTGATCGACGATATGGTAGCTGCCGCCCTTAAATGGGAAGGCGGATTTGTTTGGGCCTGTAAAAACTACGATGGCGACGTACAGAGCGACACCGTTGCACAAGGTTTTGGTTCGTTGGGATTAATGACTTCAACATTGGTTACTCCCGACGGAAAAACCATGGAAGCCGAAGCAGCTCACGGAACGGTAACACGCCACTTCCGTCAGCACCAGCAGGGAAAACCAACATCAACGAATCCGATTGCATCGATTTTTGCATGGACACGAGGTTTGGCTTTCCGCGGTAAACTAGACGAAAACCAGGAACTGATTGATTTTGCACATGCACTGGAACAAGTTTGTATTGAAACCGTAGAATCGGGTAAAATGACCAAAGACCTGGCCTTGATTATTCACGGTAAAGAATTGCAAGAAGTGCACTATTTAACAACTGAGCAGTTTTTGGAAGCGTTGGACGAAAATTTACAGGCAAAGTTGAATTAACTGTCATTTCGAACGCAGAGAGAAATCTGTAGCTTCTGAGCGCTTATGAAACAGATTTCTCAGTCGTTACCTCCTTCGAAATGACAATGAAACATTACTGATATGACAGAAAAAACCAAAATAATCAACGGGAAGTTGGTAGTGCCGGATTATCCGACCATTCCGTTTATCGAGGGTGATGGAATCGGAAAGGATATCAGCCTGCCTTCGCAACGTGTAATCGATGCTGCAGTAGCTAAAGCCTACGGCGAATCGAAAAAGATTACCTGGAAAGAAGTATTGGCCGGCGAAAAAGCCTACCACGAAACCGGGAGTTACCTGCCCGACGAAACAATCGAAGCTTTTAAAGAGTACCTCATCGGTATAAAAGGCCCGCTGCAAACACCCGTTGGTGGTGGAATACGTTCGTTGAACGTGGCTTTGCGCCAAACGCTCGATTTGTACGTTTGCGTGCGCCCGGTGCGCTGGTTTAAAGGGGTGCCCTCGCCTATTCGTTACCCGTCGATGGTTGACATGCACATTTTCCGTGAAAACACCGAAGACATTTACGCCGGTATCGAATACATGATGGGCGAAGAAGAAACGAAAAAGTTTAGGGATTTTCTGCTTAACGAAATGGGTGTTGACCAGGTTCGTTTCCCCGAGTCGTCGTCGTTTGGAGTAAAACCCATCTCGAAAGACGGATCGGAGCGCTTAACACGTGCAGCTATCGAATATGCCATCGATCGCCAGTTGCCATCGGTTACCATTGTTCACAAAGGAAACATTATGAAATTTACCGAGGGTGCCTTTAAAAACTGGAGCTACGACCTGGCAGAAACTGAATTTGGCGAACAGACTTTTACCTGGCGACAATACGAAACCCTGAAAAAGGAGAAAGGCGAACTGGATGCTAAAAAAGCACTCGACGAAGCCCGCAAAGCCGGGAAAGTGATCGTTAAAGATTGTATCACCGATGCCTTTTTACAGGAGTCGTTATTGCACCCGTGGGATCATTCGGTAATTGCAACCATGAACCTGAACGGCGATTACGTATCGGATCAGCTGGCAGCAATGGTGGGTGGAATTGGAATTTCGCCGGGAGCAAATATCAACTACCAAAGTGGTTATGCCATTTTTGAGGCAACTCACGGAACAGCGCCTAATATTGCCGGAACCGGAAAAGCCAACCCGGGATCACTGATCCTGTCGGCGGTTATGATGTTGGAGTATATGGGATGGAACGAAGCAGCTGAGCACGTTTACGATGCAATGGAACACGTATTTGCTAAACGTAAGGTAACCAGCGATCTGCATGCGCAAATGGAGGGAGCTACTCTGCTAACAACGTCGGAGTTTGCCGATGCCATAATTAAGAATATGCATTAATAAATCAATAACAATAACAGATGGAATACATTAAGTACAGATTTTACCAGAAAGCGAATAAGTGCGCTAAGGAGTTCCAAAGACTCAAAAGTGAACATGCCGATGTGGTGCTCGGAGAAGTAAAACTCGGACAAGTATTAACCGGAATGAAAGGTATCCCCTTGCTGGTTACCGACACTTCAAAACTCGACCCGGAAGAGGGAATCCGTTTTAAAGGATATACCATTCCTGAATTGCAGCAAAAACTTCCAAAAATAAATCCGGATGGCGAACCCATCCCTGAAGGGCTGCTTTACCTGATGCTGATCGGCGAAATTCCATCGCAAGAAGATGCACTGAACCTGTCGCGCGACCTGGCAACACGTGCACACGTGCCGCAGCACACTTTCGATGTAATTGATGCGATGCCAAAAACATCGAAGCCAATGACACAGTTCAGTGCTGCGATCCTTTCTATGGCAACCGAGTCAACTTTCCAGAAGGCCTACCGCGCCGGTGTAAATAAAAAATATTTCTGGGATGCCACTTACGAAGACGTAATGAACCTGATTGCCCGTTTACCACGTGTGGCTGCCTATATTTACCGTCGTCAGTTCCACAACGGCAACCATATTGAGCCTAATCCTCGTTTAGACTGGGCCGGCAACCTGGCGCATATGATGGGTTTTGACTCGGAAGACATCCGTCGTTTGTTCCGCCTGTACATGATTATCCACGCCGACCACGAAGGAGGAAATGTATCAGCACACACAGCACACCTGGTAGGATCTGCGTTAAGCAATCCATACTACTGTTATTCGGCAGCCATGAACGGACTGGCAGGACCATTGCACGGTCTGGCAAACCAGGATGTAATTTTCTGGATTTTTGAAATGATTGAAGAACTGGATACCGACACACCTACCGACGAACAGGTAGCCGAGTATTGCAAAAACACACTGGAAAGTGGCCGCGTAATTCCGGGTTACGGACACGCTGTATTACGTAAAACCGACCCGCGTTTTACCGCACAACAGGAATTTGCCGACAAGTACATTAAAGACGATAAAATGGTAAACCTGGCCAACCAGTTGTACCGCGTAGTTCCTCCAATTCTGGGATCGGTAGGAAAAATCAAAAATCCATGGCCTAATGTTGATGCCTACAGCGGATCGTTGCTGTACCACTACGGCATTAAGGAATACACCTTCTATACCGTAATGTTTGGTGTATCGCGTGCATTGGGAGTACTGGCATCGTTGGTAAACGACCGTATTTACGGTATGCCGATTGAGCGCCCAACATCGCACCCGTTAAGCTGGTTTAAAGAACAAGCTGAAGGAAAAGGATCAGATTGCTAAGAGTTGCAACGAGATGATATTAAGAAAGCCGGTTTTACCGGCTTTTTTTGTTTATGAAGTTTGATTTGCTGCTTACTAATTGCACTCCGATTGGGAATTGGCACGAGCGAGGGGATGTAGCACCAACATAACTTACAATCCAATTTATTTAGTAAACCCTACATTCGGACTCAATTTCAACAGTTTAAATAAAATTTCCTATGTAACAAAAGCAAGCCCCAAAAAATCCGGCGGATTTGTAGGTACCCTGCCTCTTGTTGCTCGTCCTCCTTTTTTTTTTAAAGGAGGTGGCTCCGCAGGAGTCGGAGGATTCATTATGCAAAAACAAGTCAGATCAAACAATCCCCCTTTTATTCCCCCTTCGCCAAGGGGGACAAGCAGCCGCGTCCTCACTTTTTTTAAAGGAGGTGTACACACAACTATTTTAGAAAGTTCTGCTTTACAATCGACTTTTAATATGCGGCGCAAGGTAGGGTTGTATTTCAAAAACCGGTAGCAGTTGCGCCTTTGTCATTTTTCTCTTCTATCCCCGGGGTTGCGCTCCCTGCGGGTGCTTCCCCCGGGCTATTGATTACGCACCCTTGGTGCTTAAAGCCCCGAAGCGGGCGACAGGCAATAGCCCGGTGCGAGTGGCTGAGTTTACGAAGACACAAAGCGCCGGGTAAAAGATCGATAAAAAATCGTTCGGCGTCTAAAATTGATTAGAATTGGTCAGCTTGTTCCGAACGAAAAATCGTTGCAAAATCATTTGAAAATGGGAATATTTTACATTCTATTCCTTTGAAAATTTGAATCATCACCCTTACGGATGATGCTATAAAATGCCGGGGCTTTGCCCCTGTGACGAAACAGGGCCATCGGTCGGCAACAGTAAAGCGCTGTTCGTAAGGGCAACGACATGTTACCGATAGGCAGGGAGACCAAAAAACAAAAGGCTGCCCTCCGGAACAGCCTTTCGTTTTACTGGTATAGCGGCGGAATCACTCTTCCACCACCTCATCATCGGGTTCTTCGCCCGGCCTCGATACATAGCTCACACCCCACTCGCGTGCTAGTTTTCGGCGGTTGGGGGGTGTTTCTTTGCGGTAGTAAAATTCTACCTCATCGTAAATATCACGTATCAATTCGTCGATTTCTGGCAGCATATCCAGCACATCTTTGTTTTCGGCATCAAAAGCCTGCTTTTCGGCCGACTGTGCGCTGCTTAACTCATTGTATCGCATTAGTTCGGTCTGCACTTCGGCTGCCGACGGGTTACTCATAGGCACCGGGTCTGCGGCTTCGGGATCGGTCTGTTGTGTACGTTTCTGCTCGCCCATTATTAGGTTAAGTGCCCAGGTAGTAAGGTCTTGTTCGGTACTTAGTTTGGGCAGTTCGCTCTGGTTGGCATTCAATCCGTAGTACAAACGATCTGATGCACTAAACACACCCCGTTCAACAGCTAAATTAAAAACCTGGAAGAAATGCGACACGCAACGATGTAACACCACTTGCTGTGCATTTTCCACTTCGGAAGCCTCGGCTTGTTTGGCAAACTGCTCCTGCCGCTCGGCTATTTCCTGTCGAAAAGCCGGGTAAAGCGTGGTGAGCCGTGTTTGCGTTTCGGTACTTATCGCCCATTGATCGGCGGGCGTACTGGTGGCTTTTTCGCTGGTTTTTTCCAGCACTTTGGTTCTGTCGATAATAGAAACTGGCATACGTCGGTATGGCATAATTCATAAATTTTAGTCCCGGGGGTTATTCCGTTCTTGGAAAGTATCCGGGAGGATTAATACTATATTGAATTTTAATTCCGGAGGAATTTCATTTAAACAATAGTGAAAATCTTCGTTAAACGCCCCAAACATCAGTACCAATAGGGATTTCAGCAAGTGCGATAAGCACCATATTTTTGAGCAAACACTACTTATCGCATGCGAAAGGGAGCATTTCGTTAAGAATCTATTGCCTATCGCATGCGCAAGAGGCTGTTTTATTGAAAAACCATTGCCTATCGCATGCGATAGGGGCCACTCTTTGCAGAAAACACTGGTTATCGCATGCGATAGGCCCCTCTTTTTTGAAAAAACATGGGTTGCAGCATGCGAAAGGATGCATTTTTTTGAGAAAACACTGCCTGTCAACTGCGATAGCCTACATTTTTGCACAGCATTTCTGCAGTTTTCAGTTACCACAGGCAAGTAAAAACACACTGAATAGGCATATGTAATAGTTGTAAAATGCACTTGTGTTGTTTTGGTGAACAAAAGATACGAAAAATAATTTTATAGTTCACCAGGACAAGAGGGTGACGATTCTCCTTATGATAATCGATAATTATGTTGAAGCATCTTTGTTGCGTTCAGCCTGTTCTTTAATATTTTTCTCAACGCGTGCTTTCAATTCATCATTTTTCCGAATTAAGGCCTTTAATTTCGCCTCCTCTGCATCATCATTTGCATTTTTAAGCTTTTCCTTTAAAGCTTCCTGCTTTTTTTCTATTTCGTTGAGATAATCCTTTTTTATCTCCAGCTTTTCGGATTTAATCGCTTCATCAAAAATTAAATCTTCGGGAGACTTTTCATCTGGCTGCTCTTCTTTTTGTGTCACTTGCTTCGGAATAAAAACGGTTTCGTCGGCACGCCGCTGATTCATAAAAGTTGGCGATACAATTTCTATTCGTTCAGCATGAAGTTTATCCATTACCTTGGCATTTAGCAGCGAACTGGTACTAAAATATTTGCTACTGTCTTCCAAAAATCCATGAACTTTGTAAACCACCGAGAAATCGCCCAAACCGGTTATATAAACATACGGATCGCTTAGTCCGATAGATGTTGCTGCCTCTTTTAATGCTTTTTCAACTTGTTTGCGCGAAATATCGTAGCCCAACGACACCGATGCAGAAATAACCGTGTTTGTTTTTCGGGTTATCTTAACCGGATTATTGGCCATATACAAATTGGGGATGGTAATAAAATTGCTGTCTTCCAATTGTATCTCGGTGTGAAAAATACTTTTACGAATTACCCGCCCGTGAAAGTCGCCCACCTTTATTAAGTCGCCATTCCGAAAACGATTCATCGAATTATTCATAACTCCTGCCATAAGGTTTCCTAAAACGGTGGTTGAGCTTAAGGCAATTCCGGCACTGATAATAATACCGAGGAAAGCTATTATTTGTCCTTTCAGCGATTTATCGATGGGCAAAACAAGAATAAATGCCAACACGCCAACAAAAACCACAAAAAACGAAATGGCGCGTTTTACAATACTTTCGCCTGATGCAGCGGCTTTAAACTTTTTAAACAGCCACGAGTTTACAACCAGTAGAACGATTATAAGAACGAGTACAATGCCTGGCTGAATTAGTGAATCGAATATTTTGTTTATGTTTTCCATGTTATTGCAAGCTATAAAATCGATAGGCAAAACATTACAAATTGCTTTTTCATTTGGTATCGAAAAAACAAAAACGCTTCAAATTTAGTAACAACCTGTTATCCGGGCTGTTCAAATAGCGAAGTACTGTTTTACAATTCTGGTCAACTCCTCGGATTGAATTGGTTTTGTAATAAAATCGGTACATCCCGCTTCGGCAGCTTTTTCCCTGTCGGACGAAAAAGCATAAGCCGTTTGTGCTATAATTACTACCTCACTATTAAATTCTCTTATATGGCGCACTGCGTCGTAACCATTCATTTCCGGCATACGGATATCCATAAAAATAATATCGATATCATTATTATTCCGACAATGTTCTACCGCCTCTACCCCTGTTTTTGCTTCCAATATTTCTTTACTAAAGTTTTTAACCAGGAGCGATAGAAACTGGCAAGAGGTTTCATCATCTTCAGCAATAAGAATTTTCAATTTGTTATCCTTTGGTTTTTCCTGCTGCATATTATTAGCTGTTTGTCCGTTATTATAAGCGCCATTGGCTCCATCCTGTTTTACGGGTAACGAGAAATAAAATGTTGAGCCTAACCCTTCTTCACTCTCCACTCTAATTTCTCCACCCAGCATTTTGGCGTATGATTTAGAAATTGCAAGTCCCAGGCCGGAGCCCTCAAATACCCGGGTATCTTCAATATCGGCCTGAATAAATCGTTCAAAAATGGCGTTCAACCGGTGTTTCGGAATACCAATACCTGTATCTTCCACGTAAAATTCAATCGCCGATCCGGTTTCTCTGCAGCCTATTTTAATGGTTCCCTTTTGGGTGTACTTTATGGCATTTTTAATAAAATTAGTGAAAATGGAGTCCAGTTTATTTTTGTCGGTAAAAAGGTATCTTCTTTCGTTTGGTAACAACTGTTGTAACAGTAGCATTATGCCCTTATCCCGGGCTTCGGGTTCGAAAAAGAGGATCAGTTCTTTCACCGTTTCATTTATATCAATTTGTTCTGAATGAACGTTAACAATCCCTGCTTCAATTTTCGATATTTCCACAATATCATTCACCGTACTTAACATACGTTGCCCGCTTTTATGCACAATTTTAATAAAATGTTCTTTTTCGGCATCGTTTAAATTCGGGGTTAAAAGTAAATCGGTAAACCCCAGAATCCCATTCATCGGGGTGCGTATTTCGTGGCTCATATTTGCCAGAAAGGCTGATTTTAGCTTGTCGCTTTGCTCTGCTTGTTCTTTTGCAATAACCAATTCGGTATTGTTTTGCTCCAGTTGAGCGATTAACTTTTTATCGTTCGAAATGTCTTGCACAATAGCAATATGGGTTTGTACGCCGGCTTCAGAAACCAATAAAGGTACAACCGTTAACTGAACGTGTACCGTTTTGCCTTGCTTTGAGATATAACGTTTTTCCAGGTCGTAATAAGAAATTTCCCGATTTCTCAGCTTTTTCATGCTCAGTAAATCTACTTCCAGGTCATCGGGGTGCGTTATTTGCATAAAATCCATGGTACTCATTTCGGCTTTAGAATACCCGATCATATCGCAATTGCTCTGATTAATTTTCAGGTACTTCCCGGTACGACTATCAACCAGCGCTATTCCGATGGGGGCATTATCAAATATGGTTTCGAACAGGCGTTGATTGCTTTCCGCATTTTCTTTGGCAATCTCCATATCGTTAATAAATTTCTTCCGCTCGGTAATATCTTCCTTTAATGCTACATAGTTTATTATCTCATTTTTTTCGTTTCTTATTGGCGAGATATAGGCCGATTCCCAATACAACTCACCGTTTTTCTTTTTGTTATGAAATTCCCCCTTCCAGGCTACACCTGAAGAAATGGCTTGCCATAATGTTTCGTACTCGCTGTCGGGCGTTTCGCCCGATTTCATAATACTGGGGTTTTTACCAATTAATTCTTCGTATGTATAGCCGCTTACTTCCTGCAATTTTGGATTAACATATTCGATATTGCCGTTTAAATCGGTAATAATTATCGACACCGGACTCTGCTTAACGACGTGCATGAGTTTTAGCATCTCTTTTTCTGTTCTTTTGCGTTCGGTTATATCGCTAATAAGAACATGTCTGGCATTTCTATCATTAAACACAATTGAATGCGAGGTAATTTCCACATCAATAATTTCGCCGTTCTTTTTAAGATGCCTCCATTCTCCGGCCCCATTCAGTTCTGCACTAGTATTTTTCACATCCTCCAAAAGAGCCGGGATATCTTCTTTAGGCCTGATGTCCTTTAGCGTCATCGAAAGGAATTCGCCTTTTGTGTAGCCATAATGTTTTACTGCTGCTTTGTTTACTTCTAAAATTGCGAGTGTATTTAAATCGTATATCCACATGGGTTGTGGATTGTGAGCAAACAATAAGCGGTATCTTTCTTCGCTTTTTAACAGTTCGCGCTGTACCTTTTTTTGCGGAGTAACGTCCCACATGTAGCCCACAAATTCGGTTAGTTCTCCCGAATCGTCGAATAATCCTATAACATTTTCAATAACTTCAACTTTCGATCCATCGCGGGCTTTCAAAGTAAGCTCGTTATTGTGTAGTTTTCTATTTTCGCGAAGTTGGGCAATAAAAGTTTCCCGGTTAGCGAGGGTAAAATATAGTTCTGAAGTATTTAATTTATAAAGCTCCTCCTTACTTTCGTACTTTAACATTTTAACAAAAGCATCGTTACACATCAGTATCTTCCCATCGAGTGTTACGTGATAGTTTCCGGTTAGATCTTCTTCAAAAAACCGGCGGTATTTTTCTTCGCTTTTCTTAAGTTTTCTTTCTGTATTTTTTTGTTGTGTTATATCAACAATATACCCTCTAATCTTTTCTAATTCATTGTTGCGGTTATATATACCTATTGAATTTACCATTGCATAAATGGTTCGTCCGTTTTTTGAAACTAGCTCCAGTTCGCGGTTCTCGATTTTACGCTGTTGTTTTAGCTCCTGAACCATTTCTTCCCTGAGTTTGGGGTTTTTATACAGGTTTGCTATATCAAACTGTTCGGCTTCTGATTTCGATTCGAAGCCAAATAAATTTAAAAACGTTTTATTACAACTCACTATTTCGCCCGATTGGGAGACCACGTAATCGGCCGATATATCGTTATGAAAGTATTGTTCCAGGTTTGTTTTACTTTGCAGCAACTGATCTTCGGCTTGTTTACGCTCTGTTATATCCAACATCGACACCACACTCGTTCCGGTTCCGGTAATCATGTTAATGTTTAGCATAACATCTCGTTTACCTCCCTTGCTGTTTAGCAATTTTACTTCGTATTTTCGAGGAGCCAACTCCGGATTCTCCCGCCTTAACCGATGATTTTCCATCATCAGCTCAAAGCTCTCAGGCGCAACAAACCGGGTCCATTTATGCCCGGCAAGCTGATTAGGATCGTAGCCAAACATATCAAAACACTCATTGTTCGCCATTAAAATAGTGGTATCTTCTCCTACTATTAAAGTAGCTGTTCCGGTTGTTTCAAAAATGGCTTTGTATCGCGCTTCACTTTCTCGTAGTTCCTGCTCGGCTTGTTTACGTTTTGTAATATCCTGAAATGCACCCTGTATTTTAACTATTTTCCCTTTTTTGTTGCGCACAGCTTCGCCCAGCGTTCGCACCCAAACCCGTTTCCCGCTTGAAGTGATTATTTCCATCTCTTCATCGTAGGGAATACCTTGCTGCACACATTTTGTAAAAGCTTCTGTTATTTTATCGCGCCATTCGGGGGCATAAAAATTAGTTCCATCTTCAACCAATGGAGCATAACCGGCAGGCATTTCGTGTATGGCTGCTACCTCATCCGACCAATATACCCTGTTTTCACTCAGTATTACATTCCATCCTCCCATTTTTGTCTGTTCTCCGGCAATACGTATCAGGTCAAAATTTTCTTTCTGCTTCCGAATTGCATTTTTATAATCGCTTATATTGCGTACGGTGTTAAAAAGGTATTCCTCGCCATTTATAACGAGTTTATCGCTGTTGCTTTCGTAATAAGCTTTTTCTCCCGTTTTGGAGTATAATACAATGTCATGATGATGCAAAGCACCATCTTCTCTAATCTTTTCGTGCAGTTGTTTTCGTTCTTTTACATTAGGATTTATACCGAGCTGAACCGAAGTTTTACCAAGCACCTCTTTTTTGGAGAATCCGAACTCTCGCTCAAAAGCCTCATTTACGTCAACAATTACCCCATCGGTTAGCCTGGTTACAATTGCCGGGAATACTGATTTCCTGAACAGAACAGCAAACCTCTGTTCGCTTTCGTTCAGCTTTTTTTCGATATGCTTTTGTTGACTGATGCTTTTTTCCAATTTTCGCTTTAGTTCATCGTAATCACGACGAAGTTGTTCCAATTGGTTTGCGGGATTGCTATTGGTGTTATGCAATTCCATATTCTGTTTTTTATAAAAATAGCAAATTTCTAAAACTAATTAAGTTATGAATAACATATTTCCGAAGAGAGAAACAGGCCATGTATCCCTATTAACATAAGCAGTTGTCCGGTTAAAATAATTACAGATAAACAGATTACTTCACTTCGTTTTCAATGACTTTATTGTTTTTGGTTCTTTTGGGGAAGAAGCTCGCAACAGCGTAAGTGCAGGAATTATTTACAAAAAAAAGAAATTGTACAACGAATTAATCAGGATCGAGTAGGAGGAAAATAAAATAGTTTTCCTCCTACTTTATTTCCCGACCTCTCACACCACCGTACGTACGGTTCTCGTATACGGCGGTTCCTTAATTAACAACTTCTTACCTTACGATAACAATCCGAAAAGAAAACG